>NZ_CAJCKS010000193.1:0-8473 GCF_903970985.1 Pantoea sp. ME81
ACCTGCACGGCCACCAGCGCCTGCTTGCCGTTGCTGTAATGGCGATAGCTGTTAAGCACCTGTTCCATTAACAGCGGATCGCCGTTGTGATGTGCCGCAAACACCAGTTGCCAGCCCAGTTCTGCTGCCAGCCTGGCACTTTGTTCGCTGGCACCCAGCAGGAATCGGTTAGCCGGACGTGGCGGCTGCGGTGTGGCGCGCAGGATCTCTTCATCGCCCACCGGCGGAACATCCAGCCAGCTATCCAGCAGTGAAAGCTGTTCAGCAAAGCTGCCCTTTTCGTCTTGATGGATGCCCTGCTGTAAAGCGCGGGTGGAGAGCGGTAAACCGCCTGGCGCTTTACCCACACCGAGATCGATACGGCCTGGCGCGAGTGAAGCTAACAGGTTGAAGTTTTCAGCGACTTTATAAGGACTGTAGTGTTGCAACATCACGCCACCAGAGCCGACACGAATATGCTGCGTCTGCCCAATGATCCAGGCGATCAGCAATTCAGGAGAGGGGCTCGCCAGACGGTCAGTGTTGTGATGCTCTGCCAGCCAGAAGCGGTGATAGCCCCAGGCCTCAGCCTGCTGCGCCAGCTGTAATGTGCGATGCAGGGCATGCGACGCACTCTCTCCATAGGCAATCGGCGATTTATCTAACAAGCTCAGTCGATATGACATACGCCAAATCCTTTTCTTCAATGATGATGGCGAGCAGTGTGTGATGGCGGCGGGTAATGGGTAAAACATATTATTGTCGTATGCATTTTTAATTAATGCATATCAGAGAGACGCGGAATATTGATGGATAAATAAACAATGTAAAACAGAGGGTTGCGCATCAATCAGCGTTGCGAATAACGATTAATTATGCGTAATAAACTAATCGGGAAAGGTTTGCACGATTGGATATAAGTCTGACGGAATACACTCTTCGTTATAATATTGAACAGCAAAACGCACCGGAATAAATACCGGTGCGTTTATAAGGGATTTATTATTTTATCTGTGCCAACGCCGCTTCAATTCGCTGAGCGACCTCTTCATCTCCCTGAGCGTTAAACACCGCCTGCAGTTCGGCAAGTTGTGATTTGTCGAAGCCGACATTCATGCTGATCCGCAGATGTGATTGCAATTGCGACTCGACACCGCTCATTCCGGCTAATGCGCCCACAGTGGCTAATTCACGACTTTTCCAGTCCAGGTTGTCGCGCGCGAAAATGTCGCCAAACAAATGCGCTTTGAGGAACTGATCGATCGCCGGGGCGAATTCAAACAATGGCCCTTTCACCGGATTGCCGACCAGCGCCGTCTGATTGCGCGTACCGGCGGCTAGCATATTTTCTGGCGTTGGAACCGGCCCGGCCTCGTTGCCTGGCTGGTCATTTTTGCCCTGTAAGCAGCGGGCATCAATCACTTTCATCAATTCTCCCAGCGCGTTGAGGCTGCGAGGGAAACCGGCATAGGCATAAAGTTGCACCAGCACCTCACGGCACTGGCTGAGGGTCAGGCCCGCATCCAATCCCTGATTCAGCGCATCATTCAGTTTGGCAATATTGCCTGTCGCGGCATGGGCCGCAATCACCGCGATACTCTTTTGTTGCAGGGTCAATGGATGAGTCTGTTTTTGCCGTAGCGCGACATATTTTTTCTGTTCTGGCTCGGAGGGTTCATCAGCCAGACTCACTGAAGAGGCGAGCGCAGCGCACATCATTAATGAGGCATTGATGCTTTTCGTCATCTTTTACTCCTTACAGAGAGGCCGTGGAACCGTACTGCTCATCGCTCACTTTCTCCAGCCACTCCACCACCTGGCCGTTTTCAGCTTCAGCGATGGCAATGTGCGACATGCTGTTTTCCGGTGCGGCACCATGCCAATGTTTTACGCCTGCCGGGATCCACACAATATCGCCCGGACGGATATCACGTGCTTCACCGCCCCACTCCTGCACACGTCCCAGACCTGCTGTCACAATCAGCGTTTGCCCGAGCGGATGGGTATGCCATGCCGTGCGTGCGGAGGGTTCAAAGGTCACGGTCGCGCCGCCGATACGTGCAGGTTCGCTTCCCTGAAACGGCGCATCAATACGCACCGTACCGGTGAAATATTCTGAGTTGCCTTTAACCGAAGGTTTTTCACCACTTTGCCAGACAGTGATCATCGATGTGTTCTCCTTTGCAGAAACAACTGAGACAGATAACGCCAGTATGAGGGCAACAGCCATTCTCATTATGTCGGCTCCGTGCTTCAGGTTCGGGTGGTGACCGCTCTGGAATGGGCGGCCACATTGATAGCAGCTAAGAGTGTAGGATCACGCGGATTGATTGATAAGGTAGTCAAATCAGGATGGGTTTATGAGCAAAATTCACCAATAGGTATAACTCGTCAGTCAACCCTGATAGCGCACTGCTTCAATCAATTTTGAGAAGGCTGCGGTGTGCTGTTTACGGCTGGGATAATATAAATAGTAACCACTAAAAGGTTCGCACCAGTCTATCAGCACACACTGCAACAGACCTTCATCAATATATTTCCGCACAGAATCTTCCGGCGCATACAAAATCCCCATGCCGCTAAGTGCCGCTTCAATACGCGAACTGAGGTTATTGAAAATAAGCTGGCCTTCCACTTTGACGCGAATCTCTTTTTTATCTTTGGTGAACTCCCAGTTATACAATCCACCCAGTGTCGGCAAGCGCATATTGATACAGTTGTGATGCTGCAATTCATACGGCGTTTCAGGAATACCGTGATGTTTAAAATACTCGGGGGTCGCAACCACCAGCATTCTCCAGTCAGGACCGATACGCACCGCCACCATATCCTTTTCCACCTGCTCGCCTAATCTCACCCCGGCATCAAAACGCCCGCTCACAATGTCGGTCAGCGTGTTATCAACTGAGAGTTCAATGTTCACGTCAGGGTATTGCTGAAGATAGGGTTTAATTAATGGCCACAGGGTGGAGTGCAGCGCATGTTCACCGGCGGTAATCCGGATATTGCCCGAGGTACGCGTCTGATGTTCGGTCAATGCCACCAGCGCTTTTTCAATATCTGACATCAAGGGCGCGATATTCTGGATAAGTTGTTCACCGGCTTCGGTCGGTGCCACGCTGCGGGTGGTGCGCGTCAACAGCCGCGTTTTAAGGCGCTCTTCCAGGCCGCGCATCGCATGGCTCAGCGCGGATTGAGAGACACCCAATTTGGCAGCGGCACGGGTAAAACTGCGTTCCCGGGCGACCATCACCAGATAAACCAGATCGCTGAAATTTTCTCTTAGCATCGCTACTCACATCTCCGTTCAGGTCTACTGAAGCTATCACAATCAAACTGTCACTTAAGTGCTGTCTCATCTCACGCAAGTCAACGCAGGCCCTCAATTTTACGCGCGTTACTCTATAGCATCCGACTCACGGGTTTGTTCACTTTACGATGCATTATTAATGAGCATGACTAATAAACCCTAGCTGATTACAGGGTCTAATCAAATCAATCTCCTGAAGTTATGCTTTCCTAAATTCACGAAAGGGTAATCTCATGCAGACAGTCAAACTTAATAACGGTCTCGATATGCCTCTGCTGGGCTTTGGTGTGTTTCAGATGACCGATGCCACCGAGTGCGAACGCGCAGTGATTGATGCTATCGAAACCGGCTATCGCCTGATCGACACTGCGGCCTCTTATCAAAACGAAACGCAGGTAGGTAATGCGCTCCAGCAAAGCGGTGTTGCGCGCGACGAGTTGTTTGTGACCACCAAATTGTGGCTACAAGATACAAACTACGAAGGCGCAAAAGCACAGTTTGAACGCTCTTTAAACCGGCTGCAGATGGACTATGTCGATCTTTATTTGATCCACCAACCGTACGGCGATGTGCATGGCGCGTGGCGTGCGATGGAAGAGTTGTACGAAGCGGGCAAAATTAAAGCCATTGGCGTCAGCAATTTCCATCCCGATCGCCTGGCCGATCTCATCGCCTTTAACAAGGTTGTGCCCGCTGTGAATCAGATTGAAGTGAATCCCTTTCAGCAGCAGCTGCATGCGGTGCCATGGATGAAGAGCCGAAACATCCAGCCAGAGGCATGGGCGCCCTTTGCCGAAGGGAAAAACGGTTTATTCCAGCATCCGGTTCTGGCTGCGATAGGTGAAAAGCATGCCAAAAGTGTGGGCCAGGTGGTGTTGCGTTGGATCTTCCAGCGTGGCGTGGTGTCTCTCGCAAAATCAGTGCGCAAAGCGCGTATGGCAGAAAATATTAACGTGCTCGATTTCGAATTAAGCAGCGATGAAATGGGCCGTATTACCGCGCTGGATACCGCAACCAGCGCCTTCTTCTCGCATCGCGATCCGGCCATGGTGGAGTGGCTGACCGGTCGAAAAATCGACGTTTAATCCCTTTGAAATACAAAAAATCACCACAGCTCTTCAGGCTATCGATGTGGTAGGCGAGCGTTATCCAGTGGTTCACTCCGTAATGTTTTCAAGTTGAGGTCAGATTATCGTTGGTGCACTGCATGGTTTTATCAGGCATCAACTTCTGCTGCCCTCAACTCTTACTCAATGTGTAAGTAAACACCCGGCCATTCCTGGTTTGCACGGTAAGTGTTTTGCCTGCGGTGGTATCCAGCGTACGGGCTTCGCTGTATTTCCACATCATAAGGCGTTGCCCTTCCGGATAAGGGGATTCAGAATCAGGCGGCCCAAACATATTTATCAACTCGGCTCTGGTGGTTTTACCGGTCTGTATTTTCTGAATGTTCGCACTATCGAAATTATGCCCGACGGAGCTTGAGCACGCTGACAGCATAAACATTAAACCCGGGATCCAATATGCTCTCATTAAACTCCCCCCTCATGCTGTAAGCCATAACTATAAAACCTCTACATTATAGAGAGTTAACGCCACTTTTAATCGGCGAAGAATCTTAATTATTTCCCACAAGTCCATTCATTTTATTTTTTTCGCAAAAGCTTAGTGCAATTCCTTGGTTCTCCTCGCGGGTGCGGCATTTGATGATGAAATCCGCCCGCCGGGCTATTGAATCATAAGGAATTCACCATGAGTAAGCATTTTCACTTGCAGGCATTGAGCTTAGCCCTGCTGACTGGGATATTTAGCGCGCACGCGGCGGACACTGCGGTCAAGGGAGGTACGCTGGTGTATCTTGAACAGCAACCGCATACCAACCTCTACCCGCCTGCCGGTGGTTTCTACCCCAACGGCGGTATCCTCAACCAGATCACCGATAAGCTGACGTGGCAGAATCCAAAGACGCTGCAGGTTGAACCCTGGGTAGCGGAAAGCTGGAGCAGCAACGCCGATAAAACTGAATACACTTTTAAAATTCGTCCGGGCGTCACCTTCTCCGATGGCACGCCGCTGGATGCCAACGCGGTAGCCAAAAACTTTGATACCTACGGCCTCGGCAATAAAGCCCTTCGCTTACCGGTTTCAGAAGTGATTAATAACTACGATCACAGCGAAGTTGTCGATCCGCTGACGGTGAAGTTCTATTTCAAGAAACCCTCTCCGGGATTTTTACAGGGCACCGCGACCATCGGATCTGGCTTAGTTTCTCTAAGCACTTTGCAACGAAGCTTCGATCAACTGGGTGACGCACGCCATATTATTGGCTCCGGTCCGTTTGTGGTCAGTGATGAAAAACTCGGGCGTGAAGTCGATCTCACCGCGCGTAAAGATTATCAGTGGGGGCCGAAAAATATCGCCCAGCAAGGCCCGGCCAATCTCGATGGCATCAAAATTATCGTCACGCCGGAAGACAGCGTGCGCATCGGCGCATTGTTGGCGGGCCAGGCAGACTTTATCCGCCAGGTCCAGGCCTATGACGAAAAACAGGCGCAGCAGCAAAACTTCCCGATTTATGCCGCACCCACACGCGGTGTAAACGACAGCATCAGCTTCCGTCCTGACAATGCGCTGGTTAGTGATCTGAAGGTGCGCCAGGCGCTGTTGCACGCTACCAACGCGCAGCAAGTGGTGCAGACACTGTTCTCGCCTAACTATCCGCAGGCCACGTCGGTTATTGCCCATTCTGCAGCCGGTTACGTCAACCTCGCCGACAAGCTGAAGTACGATCCCACCCTGGCAAAACAGCTGCTTGATGAAGCTGGCTGGAAGGTCGGTAGCGATGGGATTCGTGAGAAAGAGGGTAAAAAACTCGCCCTCGCCATTTACGAATCCCTGCCACAGCCGCAGAACAAAGAAGTGCTGCAACTGGTGGCACAGCAGTGGCGTCAGGTGGGCGTCGCCTTAGCGGTGAAAGCGGGCGATGCGGGCAGCGCCACGCTGGATAATCTCGATCCGCTGAAAACGCCGCTCAACGTCACGGAAGTCGGCCGTGCCGATCCGGATGTAATCAAAAGCAGTTTCTACCCCACCAACCGTAACGCGCTGCTGCAAAAAGGCGGCTCCAGCGACAAGGTGCAAAACTTCCGCGACGACAAGCTGAATGCACTGCTGGTGGATATCTCAGCAGAAGTGGATCCGGCTAAACGTCTGGCTCTGACCGGCAATGTCCAACGCTATCTGCTCGATCAGGCTTACGTGATCCCGATCTTCGAAGAGCCGCAAGTGTTCGCGGGTGCTCCCTGGTTCAAAGGCGTGAGCTTTGAAGCCGTAGGTCGTCCTTCGTTCTACGGCGCGTGGCTGGAAAAACACTAAGGCAGGCTGATGATGCAACGTTCTCTGCTGCGAAGAGTGGGTCAAAGCGTGCTGGTATTATGGGCCGCGTTTACCCTGTCGTTCTTGCTGCTGCAGGTGCTGCCGGGCGATGCGGTGCTGATTAAATTCCAGAACCCGGATCTGGGCTTGAGCACGGATCAGATCGCTGAGATGCGGCTGGCTTATGGCGCGGATAATCCACTGTGGCAGCAATATTTCCATACGCTGCTGGCGATGCTGCACGGTGATTTTGGCTATTCAGTACAGGCTGGCGTGTCAGTGAGCGATCTGTTGATCAGCAACCTGCCCGCCACCCTGCAGCTGGCGGTGCTGGGTTTTGCGCTGGCCACGCTGCTGGCCTTTGCGCTGGCGGCACTGTCTCGCTTGCCCGCACTGCGTCTGCTGCGTTCGTTGCTGCAATCCGTTCCTGCGCTGTTTATCTCGCTGCCCACCTTCTGGCTCGGCATCGCGTTAATACAGCTGTTCTCGTTTCAGTTGCGCTGGATACCGGTGATCAACCCGTCGCCGTTGCAGGGTTTAATCCTGCCGGTGATCACCGTGGCGATCCCGATCTCCGCGCCGCTGGCACAAATCCTGCTGCGCAGTATTGACCAGATTTCAACGCAGCCTTATGTGGCGGTGGCACGAGCCAAAGGCGCCAGCGCCAATCGCGTGCTGTGGCGACACGTGATGCGCAATGCGCTGCTGCCGGTGCTCAACGTGGCCGGTCTGCTGCTGGGCGAGTTGATCGCCGGCGCGCTGATCACCGAAACCGTATTTGGTCTCAGCGGTATCGGCCAACTGACGCAGCAGGCGGTCAATAACCAGGATGTCGCGGTGTTACAGGCGGTGGTGATGATCTCTGCGCTGGCCTTTGTCCTGATCAATCTGCTGGTCGATGTGCTGATGCCACTGTTCGATCCCCGTTTGCAACCTATCGCCGGAGGAAGCCGATGAGCCTCGTCGATTACGCCACCGCTCGCCAGCGCGGCGCCACCCCACATACCCAACGCAGCTGGCAGATTCAGCCCGGACTCTGGCTGGCCTGGGCGGTGATGCTGCTGGCCCTATTAGCGGCATTCGCGCCGGGTTTATTCACCCATTACAGCCCGACCCAAGGGGTGCCCGGCGCGCAACGTTTAGCGCCGCAGGCCGCGTATTGGCTCGGGACCGATCAACTCGGCCGCGATCTGTTTACCCGTATTGTTTACGGTGCTTCACAGTCACTGGCCGCCGCTTTTGCCGCCGTTGCGATGGGCCTGATTGGCGGCACCACGCTGGGCGTTTTAGCGGGCGCTGTGGGCGGGCGCACGGAAAACACCCTGATGCGCCTTGTCGATGTGCTGCTTTCCATTCCCTCATTGCTGCTGTCACTTAGTGTGCTGATTCTGATGGGATTTGGCACAGTGCATGCCGCGCTGGCCGTGGGGATTGCCTCCATCGCCAGTTTTGCCCGGCTGGCGCGTGGTGAAGTGGTGCGTGTGCGGCGCAGCGAATATGTCGAAGCGGCCTACGGCAGTGGCGGCAGCTTTTGGCTGGTGCTGTGGCGCCACATTTTACCCAACTCGCTGACGGCGGTAATTGCCTTTGCCGCACTGCAGTTTGGTCAGGCGATTCTGGCGCTCTCCACCCTCAGTTTCCTGGGTTATGGCACACCGCCACCTACGCCAGAATGGGGATTACTGATTGCTGAAGGGCGTAACTACCTGGCCACCGCCTGGTGGCTCACCACCTTCCCCGGCATCGTGGTGGTGGCCGTGGTGCTGGCGGCGAATCGCATTAGTCAACAGATCGCCGGAGGTGGCGTAT
>NZ_CAJCKS010000194.1:0-8432 GCF_903970985.1 Pantoea sp. ME81
TATTTTTGGTTAAAAAATAATCACAGCGTCATCAGCATCTCGTGCCACGCCATGCCGCCGTGATCGGACGCCGAAGGTTTGATGTACTGATAGCCGAACTTCTTATACAGATCAACGTGATGGGTTTTGCACATCAAATGGATGGTCTGCTTATTCATCTGCTTCATAAGCTTGATGAACTGTTGCATCATCAGTGTGCTGTACCCTTTGCCCTGATAGGCCGGATCGAGCACCACTGACATAATCACCACGTTAGGTGCTGCAGGATCGTGCCCGATTAACTCCTTAAATTCCTCATCTGACATCACCACATCCCAGGCGCAACCTGCATTGATAAAGCCAATGACTTGACCCTCGTTTTCAAGGCACATAAACCCTTGAGGATAGTGTGCGATACGGGTTGCGATTTTTTCGCGCGTGGCAGCCTCATCGCCTTCGTAGGCATTAATTTCAATGGCATAGCAGCGATCAACATCAGCTAAAGTGGCACTTCGGAACTTCAGATTCGACACAACAGACCTCTAAACATAACATCTCGTGAGCGCCATATTAGCAGGGTGTCATGGGGAAAGGTTGAGAGAATGGAGCGCTGCATTGCTGCAGCGCTACCGTTTAAATCACTTCCACAACCCGATTTTCACGTGCGCTAACAAAAGCAGCATCCAGTACCGCCAGGACTTCAATCGCCTGCTCTGGCGTCACCGGAGGCTCACTGCCATCGCGTACCGCTTGAGCAAAAGCTTCGTAATAGGCGTGATAGGCACCTTGTTCAGAAGGCACCCGTTCTGAGCCTTGCGGCGTATTGAGTGTGCCCCAGCGCTCAGGCTGCTCATAACCCCATGCATCCCGATCGTCCGCCGGACGCTGGCCCGCAAAAATGGCCTGCGCCTGCACATCCGTCCCTTGTGAAACAAAGCTACCGGCATCGCCATACAGACGAAACTCACGGCAAACAAAGCGATTCAGTTTGGTGGCGGAAAGATAGGATTTAGTCCCGTTTTGATGAGTTAGCGTCAGCACAAAACTGGCGTCGGTCGGCCCTTCCGGCAGGTCGATGATATCCAATTGAGCATAAACCGATTTTACCGGCCCCAACAGAAACAGCGCCTGATCGACAATATGACTGCCTAAATCACGCAGCAAACCGCCAGTTTCGCCGCCTTCGAGGGTATTGGCATCGTCAAAATCCATACGATTATGCAAACGCCACACTTTTCCCACGCGATTTTGCTCAATCAGTTTTTTCAGCGTGCGCACATCATGGTCAAAACGACGGTTGTGATACACGCTCAGTACGACGCCTTTCGCTTTCGCGGCATTGGCCAACTCACGCCCCGTTTTCGCGTCGGGTGCAAAGGGTTTGTCGGCAATCACCGCCACACCCGCAGCAATCGCTTCCAGCACCAGTTCACGGCGCGTTTGCGGTGGTGTCGTGATCGTGACGGCATCGACACCTGCCGCCAGCATGTCGGTCAGGCTGGCATAGATCGGAATGTCGGGAAAATCCGCTCTCACGCGTGCAATAGTGGCTGGCGCACGCGCCACGATGCCCGCTAACTCCACGCCCTCAGCCGCATTAATGAATGGCGCGTGAAAGTGTTTGCCGCCCGTTCCATAGCCCACGATACCGATTTTCATGCTGCCTCCTTGTGATAGAGAAAAGTGGTAAGGCAATCAGTAATAACATAATCGCAACAACTAAAACTGCTCGCTCACGCAAAAATGGCACAAAAATATCATTTTTAGGAAAAATGGCTTTACTGTGCCGCAGGGAAGTTGCGCTTAATCGGCGCAAAGTCACTGGCGTTTTTGCCTAACAATCGCTGAGGGCGGAAATCTGCCAGTAACTCACTGGCCTGATCCTGCACCAGTTCCTGCGCCACCAGCTTGCCAATCAACGGTGACAATGTGATTCCACTGTGTGTCACTGCCACATACACACGCTGATGAGGCGTGACGTAGCCAATGGCAGGTAATCCATCCGCCGGTCTGGCGCGTTGACCAATCACAAGGTTCTCAATCTGCAATTCGCCTGCATCTGCAAACAACGCGTGGTAGCGATCGCGGAACGCCTGCGCAATATCGCCATGGCACGAAGGTGGGGCAGCAGGGTCGGCAAGGTCATCCAGCGCCAGTGCCTGCAACAGCAATCGCCCGCCGCCGTCCGGACGTACATTAAGCTGAGGAGAGATTAAATTGGTTGCCAGCGAGAGCGGCTGTGGCGCCGTGCGTGCCAGGAAACTACAGGCCACCGCGTTGGGTTTGCTGGTATCGAGCAGCGCCAAATCAAGATTAAGGGTGTTAAGCAGTTGATTGGCCCAGCGCCCGGTGGCAATCACCACGTGATCACCCTGCCACTGTTCACCGTTTACCAGATGCAGCGTGACGCCATCAGCTTGTTCGCTAAGACGTTCAATCGCATGTTGTTGATGCAATACCGCCCCATTGGCACGCGCTTCAGACCAGAGTCGCGAGAGATACAGCGCCGGATGCAATACCGATTCCGTTGGGAAATGCCAGACGCTGCCACTTACCGCCTGTGAACGCAGATCCGGCACTTCACGCTGCAACGCATCCGGTGTCACCTCATGCGCGGGATAACCCAGCGATTGCAGGGAGGTAACACGCTGAAGTAGCCTCTGCTGCGCCTCGCCTTCTGACGCCCACTCCCAGGTACCACAGGTTTCCAGCCAGCGCAGACCATTGGTTTGCGAAAGCTGCAAACGAGTATGTTCTTCCATAGCGAGGGCATTGAGCTGGTGATAACTGAGGGGTTGTTTACCATTGGAGTTGACCCAGGCGAAGGTGGTGCTGCTGGTGCCGGCACCAATATGCTGCTGTTCAAAAATCGTAACCTGTACGCCCTGCAAGGCTAATGCGCGCGCCACCGCTAAACCGATGACGCCGCCGCCCACTATCGCAATCTTTTGAGTTGTCATGAATGGCTCCTGAATGAATAGCCCTATCATAACAACGTTCATCGGCAGAGATTGCAATTGCTATATAACGCTTACTGCGCAGGATATAAGAAAATCCTCTGATGCCAGAGAATAAATTTATATCGTCGTCAGCATTTTCCCATTTGAGAAATAGGCCAGCAAATTCTCCAGCACATTATTCGCCATGCCTTCACGAGTTTCATGGGTGGCACTCGCAATATGTGGGGTTAATAACACATTATCTAATTCACGCAGCGCAGGATGAATAATCGGTTCTTGCGGGAAAACATCCAGCGCGGCGCCTTTTATCACACCCTGCTGCAATGCCTGGATAAGATCGTTTTCATTCACCACCGTGCCGCGTGCAATGTTGATCAGCACACCCGATTTCCCCAACGCCGCCAGCACTTTTGCGTCCACCAGCTGGATATTTTCCGGGCTACCCGGCAGCGCCAGCACCAGGAAATCACTGAACGCCGCCAGCTGTTCAATGTTCTCACAGCGTTGGTAAGGCACATCTTTTTGACTGCGCGCGGTGTAAGCGATCTCCATACCGAATGCCTCAGCACGCCGGGCAATCGCAAGACCAATCGCACCCAAGCCCGCAATGCCCATGCGTTTCCCGCTGGCTTTACTGGAAAGCGAAGTGCCGGTATTTTCCCACGCGCCAGAGCGTGCGAACTGATGATTGGCCACCAGGTTGCGTGAAAAAGCTAAGGTCAGCGTCATGGCTAAATCGGCGACATCATCGGTAAGAATATCGCTGGTGATGCTCACCTGAATATCATGTGCAGCGGTGTAATTCAGGTCGATACGATCGGTTCCCACCCCAAACACCGCAATCGCTTTACAGGCCGGCACCTGTTCCAGAATCGACGTTTCTACACCCACGTCACCGCGCGTCACTATGCCTTGAATCTCTTTGCCCTGGCGCTGAAGAAATAGCGCGGGGTCCTGCTCCTTATATAAACGATGACAATGAAAATGTTGCGAGAGTTTTTCGTCCAGCTGCGGCATCAGTGGCTGAATAATCAGAATATGAGGTTGCGAAGACATCATTATTTTCCTGGATGGATAAGCGTGTCGTTTCAGACTACCGGATGAATTTATGTTACGGCACCCTTGTTACTTTTTTCGCTAATACGATCACGGGGAAAGTGCAATGAATCCTGGTGGAGAATCAGGTTTTATTTCGGATCTGTCTTTACCGTAATGCGTTGAGCGCGCTGGCGAACTCATCTTACGCAGTCTACGGTTAATAAAAAAACCATAACAATTCAACTTACCATGGAAAGCCGCTATGACCGCCCATGTCGACATCACAGCAAGCCAGGAAAACGAACTTCACTCTTTGCAGCAATTATTGCAGACGCATCTTGAGCAACTGCTGCCTGCGGGTCAGCCGAGCGATCAGGTTCGTGCCGCCATGCGCGCCGGTGCGCTGGCACCGGGTAAACGCATTCGTCCCCTGTTGCTGCTGTTGGCTGCGCGAGATATGGGCAGCAAAGCATCGCAACAGGGCATTCTTGATCTCGCCTGCGCAGTTGAAATGGTGCATGCCGCGTCGCTGATCCTCGATGATATTCCTTGCATGGACAATGCTCAGATGCGACGCGGACGCCCAACAGTGCATCGCGAATTTGGCGAAAGCGTGGCGATTCTGGCGGCGATTGCCCTGCTGAGCCGCGCCTTTGAAGTGATTGCCGTTGCGCCAGGTTTAGCCGCCCTGCAGAAATCAGAGGCGATTGCCGAACTCTCTTCTGCCGTGGGTTTACAAGGTTTGGTGCAGGGTCAATTCCAGGATCTACATCAGGGCGCGCAATCGCGTAGTCCGGAAGCCGTCGCATTAACCAATGAACTCAAAACCAGCGTGCTGTTCCGAGCCACCTTGCAAATGGCGGCGATTGCTGCGGAAGCAACACCCGCTATGCGCCAGAAACTCAGCTATTTCGCGCAGGATTTGGGTCAGGCTTTCCAATTGCTCGATGATCTCGCCGACGGCAGTAAACACACCGGCAAGGACATTAATCAGGATCAGGGTAAATCGACGCTGGTACAGATGTTGGGGGCCGAAGGTGCTGAGCGCCGCTTGCGTGAACATCTGCGCAGTGCCGATGCGCACCTCGCCTGCGCCTGCCATCGTGGCATAGCGACCCGCCAATATATGCACGCCCTGTTTAATCAACAGCTGGCGATGTTTCACTGATCGCGGGACTGCCGATGGGGCACTTTGCCGTGATTGCGCCGCCACTGTATAGCCACTTTCACGCGCTGCAGGCGTTGTCACAGACGCTGATTGCGCGCGGTCATCGCATCACCTTTGTGCAACAGGATGATGCACGCCTCCTGCTAACGGATGAATGTACAGGATTCAGCACCGTAGGTGAGCGCAGCCATCCCGCCGGTTCTCTGGCACGGGTGTTACAGCATCTGGCCTCGCCCCTTTCGTTATGGCGGGTAATCAGTGATATCGCCGCCAGCACCGATATGTTGTGTCGTGAACTGCCTGCGCGTTTAACCTCGTTGCAAGTCGATGGTGTGATTGCCGATCAAATGGAAGCGGCGGGTGGCCTGGTGGCAGAAGCATTGCAACTTCCCTTTGTTTCAGTAGCCTGCGCGCTGCCGGTGAATCGCGAGCCTGGCATACCGCTGGCGGTGATGCCGTTTCACTTTGGTCAGGATGAAAAATCACTGCAACGTTTCCAGGCCAGTCAGGATATTTATGATCGCCTGATGCAGCGCCATGGCGCGGTGATCAGTCATCATGCACAAAAATGGGGATTGCCCGATCGGCACAGCCTGCACCAGTGTTTGTCACCGCTGGCGCAGATTAGCCAACTCGTTCCAGCATTTGATTTTCCGCGCCAGCAACTGCCCAACTGTTTTCATTCCGTAGGACTGCTGCGCGCCTCAAAACAGCCCCGCGTAGCCACGGCCCCCTGGCCTGAATTGCGACAGCCGGTGGTTTATGCCTCTTTTGGCACCTTGCAAGGTCATCGTTTTCGCTTGTTCCTGCATCTGGCACAAGCGTGCCGCAATCAGCAACTCTCGTTAGTGATTGCCCATTGTGGCGGTTTGGACGCTGATCAGGTGCAGCAGCTTGAGCGCGCCGGTGCGGCGTGGGTGACGGATTTTCTCGATCAGCCAGCCGCGCTGCAACATGCGCAGCTGTTTATCACCCATGCCGGACTCAACAGCACGTTAGAGTCACTGGAATGGGGCACCCCGATGCTGGCGCTGCCGCTGGCCTTTGACCAACCCGGCGTGGCGTCTCGTATTGCCTGGCACGGTGTCGGTCATCGCGCATCTCGCTTTAGCCGCGTGCATCAGCTGGAGCAGCACCTGCAGCAACTGTTGACGGATGACGGCTATCGGCTGCGTATCTCACCGATTCAGGCGCAGCTGCAGCGCTCAGGCGGTTGCGAGCGCGCCGCTGATATCGTTGAGCAGGCATTGGGGCAACAACGTGTTGTGCTGGCGGAGGCGACCTGATGCCCGAGAATTATGACGTGATTTTAGTGGGTGCCGGACTGGCTAATGGCTTGATTGCGCTGCAGTTACGCCAGCGTCATCCCCAGCTGCGTGTTCTGATGCTGGAAAGTCACGCGCATCCGGCAGGTAATCATACCTGGTCCTTTCATCAGGACGATCTCAGCCCCCATCAGCTTCAGTGGTTGCAACCGTTGATTGCCTATCGCTGGCCCGGCTATCAGGTGCGTTTCCCTACACTGCGCCGCAATCTCAGCGGGGAATATTGCTCAATCACCTCTGCAGATTTTGCCCAACGGCTTTATGAGGTCATGGCGGATGATCTCTGGATCAATACCCCGGTGAATGAGGTGCGCCCTACTCAGGTCACCCTGGCCGACCATCGCGTACTGCATGCTGCGGTGGTGATTGATGGTCGCGGCCTGCAACACACGCCGCATCTGCAACTCGGCTATCAAGCCTTTATCGGTCAGGAGTGGCATCTGGCGAGGCCTCACGGTTTAACACAACCGATCTTGATGGATGCGACAGTGGATCAACAACAGGGCTACCGCTTTGTCTACACCTTACCGCTCAGTGCGGATCGTCTATTAATTGAAGATACGCACTACATTAATCAGCCCACGCTGACAGAGCACACCGCGCGGCAGAATATCGCCGACTACGCCAAAGCGCATCACTGGAGCTTGAGCCTTCTGCTGCGTGAGGAGCAAGGTTCACTGCCAATAACATTGAGTGGCGATATTGATGCCTTCTGGCAGCAACAGCGTGATCAACCCTGCAGCGGGCTGCGTGCGGGCTTGTTCCACGCCACCACGGGCTACTCGTTGCCCACAGCACTGGCGCTGGCAGAACGCATTGCCCAGCTGTTGCCCTGTGATGCGACAACGCTCAGTCGCGCCATCGAACAGTTTGCACGCGAGCAGTGGCGAACACAGCGTTTTTTCCGGCTGCTCAATCGAATGCTGTTCTTAGCCGGGCACCCGGACCAGCGCTGGCGTGTCATGCAGCGCTTTTATCGGCTGGATGCCGGATTAATCAGCCGCTTTTACGCCGGGCAACTCCGCCTCGGCGATAAAGCGCGCATTTTATGTGGCAAACCGCCCGTGCCAATCGGCGAAGCGGTGCGCGCACTGATGACGACCTCTTCTAAACCAGGGAAGAAATAATGACACGCACTTATGTGATTGGCGCCGGTTTCGGCGGCCTGGCGTTGGCTATTCGGCTGCAGGCGGCCGGTATTCCTACCACGCTACTAGAGCAGCGCGATAAACCCGGCGGACGCGCCTACGCATGGCAGGAACAGGGCTTTACTTTTGATGCCGGACCGACAGTGATCACCGACCCGACAGCGATTGAAGCGCTGTTTACGCTGGCCGGTAAATCGCTCAGTGATTATGTTGAATTGATGCCGGTTACGCCTTTCTATCGCTTATGCTGGGAAGACGGCAAACAGCTCGACTATGACAATAATCAACCGTTGCTGGAGCAGCAAATTGCCCGCTTCAACCCGGCCGATGTCGCAGGCTATCGGCAGTTTCTCGCCTATTCACGCGAGGTGTTCAAAGAGGGTTATCTCAAGTTGGGGACTGTGCCTTTTTTGCATTTCCGTGACATGCTACACGCTGGCCCGCAGTTAGGCCGCTTGCAGGCCTGGCGCAGCGTTTACAGTATGGTGGCAAAATTTATACAGGACGATCACCTGCGTCAGGCATTCTCTTTTCACTCGCTGCTGGTTGGCGGTAATCCTTTTGCAACGTCCTCGATCTATACCTTGATTCATGCGCTGGAACGCGAATGGGGCGTATGGTTTCCGCGTGGCGGCACCGGTGCGCTGGTGCAAGGCATGGCAAAACTATTTACCGACCTGGGTGGCGAATTGTTGCTCAACGCTGAAGTGAGTCAGCTGGAAACCCAGGGCAATCGCATAAGTGGCGTGCAGTTGAAAGATGGTCGCCGGTTTGCAGCTAATGCGGTGGCGTCGAATGCCGATGTGGTGCATAC
>NZ_CAJCKS010000195.1:0-8352 GCF_903970985.1 Pantoea sp. ME81
GTAGGCGGAACATCGGGCGTTGAGTGGGCCATTGACCTCATCACTAATGAAGTCAGTCGCGATCTGGGCATGCTGGGTGCACCCTCGCTCGCAGACCTCAGTGAAAAGCATTTACGCCTGATGAGGTGACAGTGTCACACCATGCAACTCATCGACGAGGTGTGGTCCCCGCTTTGGTTCCATGGGGATCGCCTGTCACTTCTAACGTTCTGCGGCTAAGGTTTACGCGGCAGCGACACACACAACAATCCGAGCACAATCAATATAACACCGGCAAAACTGCTCCAGCGGAAGGCTTCACCGAACATTGGCAACGAAATAGCTGCCAGCCACACCAACACATAACTCAGGCTCAGCAACGGATAGAGGCGGTTAAGCTGCATATGACGCAGCGCCAGCATCCAGCACAGCATCGATAATGCGTACGCACCAAGTCCCAAACTAAGCAGGAGCAGCGGCTGCAGATGCTGCCAGAATTGCGGGCTAAGGATTGCAGTCAATGGCGGGAAATGTAGCATCGCGGCACGCAGGACCAATTGCGCCAGCGACACCAGCAGCACGCTACACAGCGCGAGGATCACCCCTTTCATAGGTGGCTCCCCATCAGCGCGACCCCGGCAACAATCGCCAGCGTACCGAACCATTGTTGCAAGCTGTATGTCTCACGCCAGATCAACTTAGCTGCGATGGCCACCAATACGAAGTTGAGACTCAGCATCGGATAGGCCACGCTGACCGGCACCACACGCAATACCAGTAGCCACAGCAACATCGCCACGCCGAGCAAAAAGAGGCTCAGCGCAATCCACAAGATGAGCTGCTTCTTGCCGTGGCGCATCCCCAGATACGCCGCCTGCTTTTGACAAAGCTGGGCGGCGCAGCTCAACAAACTGACCAGAAGAATAAGCAACAGGTTCATGGTGTCGCGTTATAACCGTAATAGACCAGTCGACCTTGACGATAAACGTCATCCGGCGTTGGCATTGCAGGGTCAGGCCCGTTCTCGCCCGAGTTGAGCATCATCACTACGGACACTTTGCCATGGCGACGATGTTCACGCAGCCAGTCAGCAAATGCTGCGCCATCAACATAGCGCGTTTTCGCATCGGGATAGCTAAGACCGTATTGCAGTTCGCCTTTGGCATCATAGAAAGTGATATCACTGCGCTCAGTTTCCCATGCCACTGCAGCCGCGATGCCAGGATTGTCAGCCAGCAGATAACGGCTGTCTGCCAGTTGATGATGCACAGCCTGTACAAAACTCTGCGGCTGTTTGGAATCACGAACCTTCTGCGGTATTGCGAAGCCGATCAGTAGCGCCAGCGTTAACGGACAAAGCGCCGCCAGTTGCCAACGGCAGGCACCCGGTTTGAGACTGAACCACCCCATAATGCCCCAGCCGGCAAAGGCCAGTACGCCACAGATTAACGGCAGTATTTCATCATGGGTATAAACGGGCTTGTGCGCCAATCCCCATGGCGCAACCACCACCAACAGGACTAAGGTGGTTATGGCGCCAAACAGCAGGTTTATCCAGCCATTAACTTTAAACACCTTCACTAACTGTGCAGAACCACTGTGGGCGTAATGCGCCATCAACAGTGCTAAAGGTGCAAAGCACGGCAGAATGTAGGTCGGCAGTTTCCCTTTAGCGATGCTAAAGAACAGTAGTGGCAAGATCACCCAACTTAACAGGTAAATGGCTCCCGCATGTTGACGACGCTGGCGCCACGCGCCCATCATTGAGCCCGGCAGCAACGCCAGCCACGGCAGACATCCCGCCAGCAATACCGGCAGGTAATACCAGAATGGCGCTTTGTGCTGCGCATCTTTCTCTGCAAAGCGCTGAATATGCTCAACCCAGAAGAAGTAATGCCAGAAATCCCCTTCCTGACGATAAATGGCCAGTGCCCACGGCGCACTGAGCAGTGCAGCGACGATGACCGTTAAAGGTCCCCAGCGCAATAACTCGCCGAAGCGTTTTTGCCAAATCGCCCAGGGCACTATCGCCAATACCGGCACCGCCAGCGCAAGGAAGCCCTTGGTCATAAAGCCCATCGCGCAGGCTGCGCCCAGCAGCACATAACCGCAGAGACGCTGTTGCGTGGTAGAAGCTTGCGCCACCAGCCAATAGCTGCACATCGCGGCAACCATCCACAACAGCAGAATAGGATCCAGCACCGCGTAAGTGCCAATGCCATACACCAGAAGCGAAGTGAGAAAAATGATGCTGCCGGTCAGAGCGATTTTCCGGCTGGCAAACATCTGATGACCCAGCCAATAAATCAGCACTGCACTGAGCGTGGTGCAAAAAATCGAACCGGCGCGTACACCGAAGTTGGTATGGCCAAACAAGAGCTGGCCGATATTGTTGACCCAATAACCCGCTATGGGCTTTTCGAAATAACGCAAATCAAAGAAGTGCGGTACCACCCAATTGCCATTGACCAGCATTTCACGGCTGATTTCAGCGTAGCGGGTTTCATCCGGCTGCCATAAGGCGCGGAATTCGACCGGGATAAGATAATAAAGCGCGAAAAGCGCCAGCAGCAGCGCCGTTTTGGTGCCTGTACGCATCCGTGGTTCCTATAAAGTTTCCTGTTAACGTTTAGCGCTGGCAGCCCAGCCAGCCTTCGCGTCCGGGTATATGCCCACGTACCAGATTGCCCTGCGGGAGTGTGCTGAGATCGTCAGGTAACAACTCGCTCAGAGGACAGAAGTGAATGCCTTGTTGCTCCGCGCGGGTTAATAACTCGCCAAACGCCTTAGAACCGATAATGCCTTCAACTTCAGCATGAATGGTGTACACCGGCGATCCTTCGGCTGCGAGCATCTGCTCAAGAATGAAATCGTTATAGTCAGCGGCGCTAACCGACTGTCCAACTACTTCATCCCAGGTAGGCAATGTCACGGGGATTTGCACCGTGCCTAAGCTGCCATCACGCAGACGCGGCAAGAAGGGTCCAGTACCACGACAATCACTGTTGTAGCTGAAACCGAAGGTCTGCTTAGCGGCGATAACGCGGCCATCCGCCCGCCATCCGGCCACGGCAGAGCAAGTGACAGCGTCACCAATAATCGCTTCCAGTGCGGCTTTCCCACGCGAAATCTGTTCCAGCAACTTCTCTTCTGACCACACGCCTGCCCAGGTTTGCCAGGCAAAGTGATCCCAGGCGTGCAGACCGACTTCATGATGATCGGCTGTGGCGCTGATGATCTCCTCCAGACCGCGGCCAATCTCACGTCCTGGCCAGGCCGTACCAGCCAATAAAATATCCCAGCCGTAGAGTGAAGCTGCGCGCGAGCGCAGCATTTTCCATAAGAAGCGCGGTTTCATCAGGCGCCACAAGTGGCGCCCCATGTTATCCGGCCCAACGCTAAAGAAGAAACTGGCCTGCAACTGATGCAGGCTAAACTGCTCTAGCAGCGCCGGAACGCCGAGTTTGGTTCCACGCCAGGTATCAACATCTACGCGCAAACCAATTTTCTTCATGGCTTATCCTGCAACTCAACGGTGCGCAGGAAGAAATCCAGCGTGTTATCGATCGTGGTATCCATCTCAATGGTCGGCGTCCAGTCCAGCAAGCGACGCGCATTTTTGATTGACGGCTTACGATGCTCGACGTCCTGATAACCTTTACCGTAGTAGCTGCTGCTCTCTACTTCGCGGAAACCGGCGAACGGTGGGAATTGGTTGCGCAGCGGATGACGTTCGAAGCTTGCCAGCAGACGTTCCGCCAGCTCTTTGATGCTCGCCTCATTTTCCGGGTTACCGATGTTGACGATCTGACCGTCGCAGTTGTTGTTCTTGTTCTCAATGATGCGGAACAAAGCTTCAATACCATCACGAATGTCAGTGAAGCAGCGCTTCTGTGCACCACCGTCGATTAACTTGATCGGCGAACCTTCTACCAGGTTGAGTATCAATTGGGTGATCGCACGGGAGCTACCAATACGCGCAGCGTTGAGGTTATCAAGACGCGGGCCCATCCAGTTGAAAGGACGGAACAGCGTGAAACGCAGCCCTTCTTTTTCGCCATAAGCCCAAATCACGCGGTCCAGCAGCTGTTTGGAAACCGAATAGATCCAGCGCTGTTTGTTGATCGGCCCCACCACCAGGTTGGAGTGATCTTCATCGAAGTGTTTATCGGTGCACATGCCGTACACTTCTGACGTGGAAGGGAAGATGATGCGCTTTTTGTATTTGACGCAATCGCGGATGATCTTGAGGTTCTCTTCAAAATCGAGTTCGAACACGCGCAGCGGGTTGCGGGTGTATTCAATTGGCGTAGCAATCGCCACCAGCGGCAACACCACGTCACATTTTTTGATGTGATATTCGATCCACTCTGAGTGAATGCTGATATCACCTTCAACAAAGTGGAAGCGCGGCTGATCGAGGAAACGGCTGATAGCATCAGAGCCGATATCCAGACCGTAAACTTCAAAGTTGTCATCCTGCAGCAAACGTTCGGTCAAGTGGTTACCGATAAATCCGTTTACACCCAGGATCAGTACACGCGTACGACGTTTAACGGCTGCAACCGGCTGAGAGTACAACAGTGCGCCCGGCACCATCCCCAGACTCTGCGCCAACTGGCTGCCGTTCATATAGACGCCATTTTCACTTTGTCCGGTCACCACTTCCAGTGCACCTTCCCCGCAAGCAATCAGGAAAGGCTCAACGGAAATCACTGTGCCTGGCTTCGCTTTTGGCGCATCAGCATGTACGCGCCCTTTCCACACGACAAACTTCACGGTTCCCGCGAAAGCAAATGCGCCCGGCCATGGATCGGTGACCGCACGAACCAGGTTGTTGATTGACTGTGCAGACTGTTCCCACTTAATGCGACCGTCTTCTGGTGTGCGACGTCCCACCACCGTCGCCTGGCTGTGATCCTGAGGAATTGCCGCAATTTCACCACGTTTCATCGCTGGCAGTGCCTGCTCCAGCAGTTGTGTAGCACAGGCTGTCAGTTTGCGATGCAGAGTTAAGGCGTTGTCTTGTTCATCAATGGCGACACGCTGCTGTGCCACGATATCGCCTGCATCCGCGCGTTTTACCATGCGATGCAGGGTCACGCCGGTTTCAGTCTCGCCATTCACTAACGCCCAGTTAAGTGGCGCGCGCCCACGATATTTAGGCAGCAGTGAACCATGCAGGTTGAAAGCGCCCAGGCGCGCGCTGCTGAGGATGCTGTCATTGAGCAGATTGCGATAGTAGAAGGAGAAAATGTAATCCGGTGCCATGGATTTAATGCGGTCGACCCACAGCGGATGGTTAGCATCTTCCGGCGCATACACCGCGATACCCTGCTCTGCCGCCAAACGGGCGACAGAACCAAAGAAGTGGTTCTCATTAGCAGAATCAGCATGAGTGAAGATCGCGCTGATTTCGAAACCCGCATTTAACAGCGCAGTAATACCTGCACAGCCCATATCGTGATAGGCGAAGACGATAGTTTTCATTGCTCAATTTCCTGTACAGAGGAGACATCTTTCTGCGAGTTAATAACACGTTGAATGAAGTAGCGCGGACGAGCGCGGACGTCGTTGTAAATTCGGCCGATGTATTCGCCGAGTAGGCCCATACCGATAAATTGCGCGCCGACAAAAATAAACAGCACCGCAAACAGCATGAACACCCCGTCTCCGGCCCAGTCGGCACCGAGGAACAGGCGCAATACGATCAGTACCAGTGAGAAGGCGAAACCGGCCAATGCAATCAGACTGCCGACAATACTCAGCAGGCGCAGTGGCGTGGTGGTCAGGCAAGTCACCAGGTCATACATCAGATTGATCAGCTTCATAAAGCTGTATTTCGAATCACCAAATTCGCGCTCGGCGTGGGCGACAGGCAGCTCAATCGTGCGGCGCGCAAAGGTGTTGGCCAGGATAGGAATAAACGTGCTGCGCTCGTGACAGTTGAGCATGGCATCGACAATGTGACGGCGATAAGCACGTAACATGCAGCCATAGTCACCCATCGCTTTACCGGTGACGCGTTGAATCAGCTGGTTGATGGTGCGGGAAGCGCGGCGACGGAACCAACTGTCCTGACGATTTTGACGCACAGTACCGACCACGTCATACCCCTGCTGAGCGGCTTGCACCAGATTGGGGATCTCTTCAGGTGGATTCTGTAAATCCGCATCCAGTGTGATAATCAGGTCGCCTGATACATGGCTAAAACCCGCCATGATTGCCGAGTGCTGTCCATAGTTGCGGTTCAGCAATACGCCGACCACATGGCTTCCGGGCATGTCAGCAGCATCGGCGATCATCTCACCTGAGCGGTCGCTACTGCCGTCATCCACCAGCAAAATCTCATAATCGAGATTCAGCACAGCACATGCCGCATCGGTACGACGCACCAACTCTGGCAGGCTCTCCTCTTCGTTGTAAACCGGGATCACCACGGAGACTTTACGAATGTCTTTTTCTTCGAGCATGTCAATCAAACTCCAGCGATATGACGTAATGTGCCGATCACGCGGCTGACGTCTTCATCGCGCATATCAGGGAACAGCGGTATTGAGCAGATGCGATCGCTATTCCATTCCGTGTTTGGCAAGGAAAGTTGTGGGTAGCGTTCGCGATAATATTTGTGGGTATGTGCCGCGCGGAAATGCAAACCAGTGCCGATGTCTTGTGCTTTCAGCGTTTCCATCAACGCATCGCGGCTGAGTCCACACTGTGCTTCATCAACGCGAATGATGAACAAATGCCAGGCGTGTTGATGCGCCCAGGTGGGTTGAGACAATGGCAGGAATGGCGTATCAGCCAGTTCTTTTAAATAGCGTTGGGCAATCTCTGCACGGCGAGCATTGATGGCGGGCAGTTTGTTCAACTGAACCAGAGCAATCGCAGCGCTAATGTCCGGCAAGTTATATTTGAACCCAGGCATAATCACTTCAGCCTGCGGTTTACGGCCATGCGTGTGACGGTCATAAGCATCAACACCCAAGCCGTGAAATTTCAGGCTGCGCATGCGATCGGCCAACTCAGCGTCATCGGTAACAATTAAGCCACCTTCCGCGCACGTCATATTTTTAATGGCATGGAAAGAAAAAATAGCCGTGCCCTTATTTCCGACATGCTGACCTTTGTAATAACAACCTGCAGAGTGTGCCGCATCTTCGATCACTGTGATGCCATGGCGTTCACCAATGGCGCGAATGGCGTCAATGTCCGCAGGAGCACCGGCATAATGCACCGGAATGATGGCACGCGTTTGTGGCGTGATGGCCGCTTCAATTTGCTCAGGCGTGACCATCAGCGTATCGCGGTCAACATCAATCATCACTGGCGTTGCACCCAGCAGCGTAATGATGTTGATGGTGGATACCCACGTCAGTGAAGGTGTGATCACCTCATCACCCGGCTGGATGTTTAACGCGAGGAGGGTGACGTGCATGCCTGCCGTGGCGGAACTGACAGCAATCGCATGTTGATTGCCGGTTAACTGGCAAAAGGCTTGTTCCAACGCCGCATTTTTCGGGCCGGTGGTGATCCAACCTGATTCAAAAACCTCTTTTACTGCCGCTAACTCTTCCTCGCCCAAAGCGGGGCGCGAGAATGGAAGAAAAGTCATAAGTTTACCTTAACGTTTTACACCTAAAATTGCCTGCAACAGGACCAATTGCAGTATGCAGTGATTCAGATCCATAAAAACTTTCAGTAACTTGCTGTTTAAACTTAGATTACACAGAAAAAATTAGATAGCACTAAGTGTTAATTTTTTAATCTACAGCAAAAAACTTAAGCACACCTGTCTTATTGCTCGTAGAACAAAATACGGATGAAAACTTAACTGAACATTAAATGGGTAACGCGCAAGCTGGCTTTTTTCTTAAATGTTGAGGATTGGTAGAAGATGTACGCTCAACCGTTGTGTCCCGCTATTTAGTCGTCACCAAAGTTTCATCAAGATGACTAAATACGTGAAACATTTCATTTGATGCTTTTCTGAACACCAAAAATTGAAATCTGAAGATGAAGGAAAAATGACAATTAAACAGTGTGTTAGCAAAGTCGCAGCGCTGTTCTTAAGGTTAAGCTAAGCTTCAAACCATACTCTATGTCGGGATATTGACGTTGAAACGATTGGAGGGGATGAAGATGAACACCGGAGCTGACAGACTGGCGCAGGCCGCCCTGCGTCGCCATCATATTGGGGTGAAAACCAAAGGGTTACGTTTCCGCGGAGACCTCTATGTCTTCCGCTACAATGCGGGTCACTATGACGTGTTCCTCAATAATGACCGTGTGATGTCCCTGGCGACCAGCAACGTGCAGGAAGCTATCCAGATGTTCAAACAGCAGTCATGATGCATGGGTTGCTGTTAGCAT
>NZ_CAJCKS010000196.1:0-8337 GCF_903970985.1 Pantoea sp. ME81
CTGACATCGTCCACCAGCGTATTGCCATGGGCACTGACACAGGTGATGTGCTCGGCTTCCAGCACCGCCGCCCCGAACTGACGATTAGGCGGCAGAAAGTTACTCACCGGTTCGCTGCCGAGCATTTCACGCACGATCCACGGCACATCGATGTCGCTGACCTTCGCTTCCGCCTGAAAGCGACCGTCGCGCAGGATGGTGATCACATCGCCAATCGCCATCAGCTCTTCCAGCCGATGTGAGATATAAATGATGGAAACCCCCTGCCGCGTCAGTTCGCGGATCACGCGGAACAGGATCTCCACTTCGGTTTTGCTCAACGCCGAGGTCGGCTCATCCAGAATTAAGATGTCGGCGTTTTCTGCCAGCGCTTTGGCAATTTCCACCAACTGCTGCTGACCTACTTTCAGGTTGCCGACCATCTCGTCCGGTGAAATTGGCTGGTCGAGACGTTGCAATAACGCAGCCGTGCGTCGCTTCTGTTCTGCTTCGTTAATCGGGCTGATTCCGCGCTGGATTTCCCGCCCCAGAAAGATGTTCTCCGCCACGCTGAGGTTTTCGAACAGGTTGAGTTCCTGATGCACCATGCCGATACCGTGGCGGGCGGCGTCTCGCGTACTGCTCAACACCACTTTTTCGCCGTTAAGGAACATTTCGCCGCTGGTGGGCTGCTGCACCCCGGCGAGGATCTTCATCAGCGTGGATTTACCTGCCCCATTTTCACCGATGATAACGTTCACTTTGCCGCGCCACACGCGATAATCGACACGATCCAGCGCCAGGGTGCCCGGAAACAACATCGACATCTGTTTGGCCTGCAGGATGATTTCATCGCTCATCATGGATTCCCTTGCTGCAACTGAATCGCCACCACGTCATTCACCTGATTCGGCTCCATACTGACGGCTAACAGCGCCTGCACCGGTTTGCCGACCCAACTGGCATCCACCGGCGGTAGCTGCTGGACGGCATGACGATTCAACGCTTTAGTCAGCTGTGCGTATTGCACCTGATTGGTGAACTCTTCAAAGCGATAGCCCGCCGCATCACGAATTGCATTACTGCGCAGTACCGGCCCAATCAACACCTTGACCGGTTTGCCATTGATGGTGACAGTCAGGCTGCGTTCGCGTTCGTTGCTGTTATCAAAGGCGGTGACGGTTCCTCCGGCACGCACAAACACGCTTTCGCTGCCCCCGGCCTTGACGGTATGACTTTTGGTTTCCATATCCGCCCAGCTCAGCGCCTGCTTCTCAGCCGGTTGCTGCACCCGGCTGGCCCAGCTCGATTCGGCGATCTGCTGTGGCGTCTGGTTGCTGTAGCCGGGTTTGGCATTCGGATCTTTCGGCATGATGGGATTGCCGTTTGCATCGAGATCCACCACGGTGCAGGCGGTCAATATCAGCGATAAGAGCCCAACCATCAGCCCGGTTGCTGCTTTTCCCTTCATGCCGACCTCCGTCTTATTTCGCCAGGTTGAAGTTTTTCAGCTTCGCGGCGTTACTGCCGTCGATCAGCACGCAATCCATCAGCTGCTTCTCTTCTTTTTGCGCTTTGCCGTTTTTCAGGTAGTAATCCACCTGCTCAACCGCCATTTGTGCCTGATCCCAGCCCGGCTGCAGCACCGTGGCTTTGATGTTGCCTTTATTGATGATGGAATCGCGCGTGTAATCGCTGCCGTCAAAGCCCACGACAATTACGTTGGTTTTACCGGCGGCTTTCAGCGCGGCTTCTGCCCCCAGCGCCATGGTGTCATTCCCGGAAATCACCCCGACAATGTTGGGATTTTTCTGCAGAATGGTTTCCATGCGGCTAAAGGCTTCGGTTTGGCTCCAGTTGGCACTCTGCTGCGCCACCATCTTCATATCGGGATAGTCATCCAGCACGTCGTGATAGCCCTGTGAGCGCACGCCCGCGTTGGTATCCGACTCTTTGCCCAGCAGCTCAACGTAGTCGCCTTTGCCGTTCAGCAACTTAGCGAACTTCTCTGCGCCCAACTGCGCGCCCTGATAGTTGTTAGAGACAATCTGCGCCACGGCGACGCCGGTTTTGTTGATCTCGCGGTCAATCAGGAAGGTGGGGATTCCGGCATCTTTGGCTTTTTGCACCGGGCCAACGGTGGCGTCAGCACCGGCGTTATCCAGAATGATCGCTTTGGCTTTACGCGCGATGGCGGTTTCGATCAGCTGGTTCTGTTTGTTCACGTCATCATCGTGCGAGGCCACCAGCGTGGTGTAACCGAGCGCTTTGGCTTTCTCTTGCGCGCCATCGGCTTCAGCTTTAAAGAACGGGTTATCGTGAGAAGGCGTGATGATAGCAATCAAGCCTTTTTCTGCCGCCAGCGTTGCCGCTGAAGCTAACATCAGTGAAGCCAGTAGGGTCATTTTGAGGACAGAAGCTTTCATTGATTTTTCTCCGCTTGAATATATATTCAATTGCGATTTTATATGCATAATGACTATGCGCTGGCTTCCTGAACTCGTCCATCGCGCGATCCTGAAAAAGCGAAAACGATCACAAAATGTTCTGCGTTGTTATTTATGACAGCCTGATTAACAATACCAGGCAGGTTAAGAGAGAGAAAAAACCATGGCAAAACAGGACGAACAGCGGCTGATGGTAAAAATCGCCACGCTTTATTATGTGGAAGGCATGAAGCAGTCCGATATTGCGCAACTGCTGAAGCTGTCGCAATCCTTTGTGTCACGCATCCTCAATCGCAGCGTGAAAGAAGGCGTGGTGAAAATCAGCGTGGTGCCACCCGCCAATGTCTATCCCGAACTGGAGAAGGCGATTGAGCAGCAGTATCAGCTGCCACAGGTGATTGTGGTCGATGTGCCGGATCAGGCTTCCGCGCTGCAAATTAAACAGGCGATTGGCTCAGCAGCGGCGCACTATCTGGAAACCCGCCTGCGCGCCGATGAACTGATCGGCATTTCATCATGGAGTGGCACCATTCGCGCGATGGTGGACGCGTTGCATCCGCTGAGTGCGCCCTGCAAAGGCGTGATCCAGCTACTTGGTGGGGTGGGTGCGAACGGCAACGTGCAGGCCACCATCCTGACGCAGAATCTTGCGGCGCTGCTGGATTGTCCGGCCTGGTTGCTGCCGTCGCAGTCGATTGAGCATTCAGTGCAGGATCGTCAACGCTTATCAGTAAACCCAGACGTGGCCGTGGTGCTGGAAAAGTTTGATCAAGTGGATTTGGCGATTGTCGGCATTGGCGATCTTGAGCCCTCCGCGCTGCTACGCAATTCCGGCAACTACTATGACGGCGAGATGCTGCGCACGCTGGCCGAGCGCGGTGCGGTGGGCGATATCTGTTTGCATTATTTTGATGCTGACGGAAAACCGGTGTTGAACGCCGAGGAAGATCCGGTGATTGGCATGGAGCTGGCGCAGGTTAAACAGTGTGCGCAAGTGGTGGCACTGGCGGGCGGCAAAGAGAAAGCCCAGGCGATTCGCGGAGCGTTGCGCGGTGGATATGTGAAAGTGCTGATTGTGGATTATCCCACCGCACGATTGCTGATGGAATGACCGATTTAACAGGTTGCTTTAAGGCGCGGCCCTGACGAGCCGCGCTTCGCAAAGCCGACTTATCCGATGGTTCGGTAGGCCGTTGTGACCTTCCACAGATAACGTGGTGCCTGTGCCGCCGGATGTTTATCCTGCACATGCTGATAGAATTCGTCCGGCGTCATCGAGTTGATCATCGCAATCGCCCGATCGCGATTCCGTGAGAAGGTGCGCAGCAACGCACCAGCACCGTTGGCGTAAGAAACGATGGTGGCATAACGCAGCGTGAGTGGATTGCGAATACCGGCCAACTCAGAATCCTGCAGCAGCTTGAGATATGCCGCACCGATATCGATATTTCTCGCTGGATCGCGCAATTCCGAAGACGTCGGCTGACCGTGACGTCCCTGAGTGCGATACACCGCACGCCCCGCCGTTGAGGCTTTAATCTGCATCAACCCTACCGCGTTTGAACGGCTGGTAACGGTGGGATTGCCCCCGGATTCGACACTAATAATGGCGCTGATTAACTTCTCATCAACGCCATAATGACTGGCGGCATCTTCGGTAAACATTGACCATGCATCATTCACTTTCGACGGTGGTGCCTGGGTTAATGGCGTATTTTTCTCTGGCACGACCGTTTTTTCTGGCTCACTGGCACAGCCCGCGAGCAACAGCGCAGATAGCATAAGTAGTCGAATTTTCACTGATTTTTGGTTCCGCAATAGAGTTGGCGCGAGCTATCATACCTGGCGCAGCGCAATGCAAAATTACCGTTTATCCTAAATACGTAAAAAACCTTGTGCTGCCGTGACATCGGTAACGGATTTCGCCATCATCGGCAGGCCACTTTAAATCAGGATGAACGCTATGCTTTCCCCCCGATCTATTCGTCTGATCGCCCCCTCCGGCTATTGCCATAATCAGGATGCGGCCCAACGTGCAGTGAGTCGTTTACAGGCTCAGGGACATCAGTTGGACAACTTATCAGCGATTACACGCCGCTTCCAGCGTTTTGCGGGCGAAGACGGGGAACGGTTGAATGATGTGAACCAGCTGGCAACACTGAGCACGCTGCCCGATATTGTGCTGGCGGTGCGCGGTGGGTACGGTGCCTCGCGTTTGCTGGATCAGATTGATTATGTCGGTCTGCAGCGCCGGCTGCTCAATCAACCTATCGCGCTTTGTGGACACAGTGATTTTACCGCGATTCAACTGGCGTTACTGGCGCAAACCGGGCTGGTGACCTTCAGCGGCCCGATGCTGGCCGGCAACTTCGGCGCAGAGGCATTATCCGAATTTACCCTGTCACACTTTTGGCAGGCGCTCTCTTCTCCTACAGTCAATATAGGCTGGCAGACCCACAGCCCGGATGCGGGACGCTGGCAAGGGACCTTGTGGGGTGGCAATCTGGCGATGATCTGCTCACTGATCGGCACACCCTGGATGCCACAAATTGAAAACGGCATTTTGGTGATCGAGGATGTGAATGAGCATCCTTTCCGCATAGAGCGTATGCTGATTCAACTGCAACAGAGCGGCATTCTGGCGCGCCAGCGGGCGATCATCACCGGCAGTTTCACCAGCACGTCACTGTCGGCTTATGACAATGGTTTCGATTTTGCCAGCGTATGGCAACGCATCCGCGATGAATATCAGCTACCGGTGATCAGCGAACTGGCGTTTGGCCACGATGCCGACACCGTCACGCTGCCGCTGGGTGCCAGCGCCACCTTACAGCTTGAACAGGGCGAAGCACAGCTTGCCTTCACCGGCCACCCGACATTGCGCTAACGTTTTGCCGCAGGAGACCGACATTGAAGCCACTGTACGAAGATTTGTGGATCTCCACCCCGGAATTTCCCGCCGAAGAGACGGCGCAAGATTTAATGATGCATGGCTTTATGCTGCGCCATCCGCGCGGCAATCTGGTCATCGGCCGTGTCGAGCATCCGCTCGATCATGAGTTTCTCAATGATGCGGGCGGGGTGATTCGCCACTACCTCACCCACTGGCATGAAGCCGCGCCCGGCGCCGTGGCGATCCAGCAGCGTTTTAACAGTGCGCTCTACTGTCACAGCCGTTCACTGGGGCCGGTCAGTCTGATTGTCGAACCTGATGAGACCTTCATTCAGCAGGAAAGCCACTTTGGTGATTTCCATCTGCTGCCCACACCCGGCCACACACCCGGCAGCTGCAGTTACCTTTATCACTCCCCGCTGGGCCAGACCTATCTGTTTGTTGGCGATACCTTAACCTGTGACTACAACCGCTGGATCAGCGTGTTGGTACCGGAGAGTAATCCGCTGGAGTTACAGCAATCACTGGAGCTGTACCGCGAGCTGCGCCCGGATGTCGTGCTGATGAGTACCACGCGTGGTCACTTATCATGGGCCAAAGTTGATTTGCAGAGTTGGCTGGCGGCGATTGATGAGGCAGAGCAATCGCCGCTGGATTTACGCCAGCAGCCACTGATCTAGCTACAGCGATTTACTGAGGTAATGACGCTGATGCAGACGCGGATAATTATCGAGGCTAAAGCGTAAGGTGTAGCCCATCTTTTCATAGAACGGGCGCGCCTGGAAACTGGCCGTATCAACCTGCGCATAAAGGCAACCACGGGCGCGGGCTTCTGTTTCGGCGGCCTGAATCAACTGTGTACCAGCGCCCTGCCCACGTAACGCATCGCCGACCCATAGCAGGTCGATGCGCAGCCAGTTACCAAAGGTGGAACCGGTCAACCCGGCCAGCTTGCGGCCAGAAGCATCCTTAATGAAGACGCCAATCGCCTGCATCTCACTGGGATCGATAAAGCGGCTGTTATATTCGGTGAGGCCGAGACGAACATCATCCAGATCCTCTGCGGTAACGGTGTCGGTTACGCTTAATTGCATCGTCTTCTCCTTTGACAGGCAACTATGAATTGGGGCGCTGGCTATCGTCGTAACGTTCCAGCGAAAGAATTTCCGCATCGCGTTTTTCGGTGCGATTGCAGGGGATGAGTTTATCGCTATCGGCATAGACAAAGAACGTATCGTCATTGTTTTTGTTCACAATCAGCTGATCGCCATTACGAAAACGCGTGATCGCCACTTTATCCCCGCCTTGCAAACGCGTGCGCTGTTGCCCTGCTGCAATTTGAAAATGACGTGTTGGCCACATCAGCGTACTTAAACCGTATTCCGCACGCGATACCGTCATGGTCGGGCGCCCCGGACAGGTAATTTGAAATTCGGTTTCGCTCCAGGCCGGCGCGATATGGCACGCCATTAAGCCAACGGCAATAGCTATCGCCTTCATTGGATCTCCGCTGAGGTTAGATGATGATTTCGTTGGGTTTTATGCAGAGAAGCGTAACACAGAAAAAAGTGAGAAGACGAATAATGGCCCGTTGAGTACGGGCCTGCAAGGATAGAAGGGTAAAGAAAACGTTAGTTAACCGAGTTCATATCTTTGATTTGATTACGGTTTATCTGCTGTTCTTTACCATCAATATCTTTGTAAGTAATCATGCCGGTATCTTCATCCACTTTCGGTTTACCCTGCACCACAATGGTCTGCCCATCGGTGGTGTGCATGACGTGATCGGATGCGCAGCCCGCCAGCAGTAGGCCGAGGCTAAAAGTACCAATTAAAAGCAATGTCTTTTTCATCTCATCCTCCTTTTGGATTCATTGTCAGGTGTAGCACAGCGCGCAGTAATGTGAACCAGGAGAAAGATTAATCTGTGCAGAACAATTGCTGCGCATCAGCCGATATCGACTGAGCAGCAGCTATATTGCATGGATTTCCATCGCAAACGGATGGGGAAGGAATGACCGAAAGGGATTACTCTGCTGCAACCTGTGCGGCGACTAACATTAACGCCAGACCCGCATCTTCCGGATCGAAGCCTTGCATCACTTCTTGTATGGCCGCTACACAGTTCATTACCTGCTTTTTTTTGTCGGCTTCTAATTTATCAATCGCGTGCTGAAGAATCATTAAACTGGCTTCTTCTTCTTTCATAGATTTGCCCTTGTTTTGCTTACCTGATGCGCAACGATGGCAAGAATAACGTTTATCTGCTACCAAAGTCACCCCTTTACATTCTTACCGCTTAACGATTAAGCAAATGACAAATGGGAAGCGGTGCCAGACCTGCTATGATCAGCATATCAGTGGGCATTGACGGGCCACTGCAAACAAGGAATCGAACCAGGACAGGATCATGTTGCGAATCACGGTAGTACTCACCCTTTTATTATTGGCTGGTTGCAGCTCCACGCCCAAAGGTGTCGACTGCCCGGGCGAAGTCGCGACCATTTATGGACAATCAATGGGGCAGACGCAGGCGCGCATCTTCGATTTGGTGAATGCCTTTACGGTCACGCGTGATGGCGTGGCGGTGAAAAGTGGCACATTGCACTCCAGCGATCGTTTCCAGTATGTCCCTTCTGCCGTGACGCCTGAGGGCTTCACCGCTCAGCGGCTGTCAGATAAACAATTCCGTCTGATCAACCCTTATCAGAACACCATGATTACCTGGACGTGCCCTTAAACGTGCTTAGCCGGGAAAGATGGTTTATTGTCAGGCTTCCTCACGCTGCGGACCTGTACTATGGAAAAGAGTCTGGACAATAACGGCTACATCGATTTCCCCTTCCCCGCTTCCACCAACGCGGATGGTTCGGTGAATCCTTGTGGATTTGACCTCACGCTGGAGACCGATCGCATCGACGAAATCTCAGCGGGTAAACATTCCGAAAATTTACGGCGTTTACTGGAAGAGGTGAATTTGCAGGAGGGGGTATTTATGACCTTAGCCTGTGACTGGCA
>NZ_CAJCKS010000197.1:0-8080 GCF_903970985.1 Pantoea sp. ME81
GGTATTTTCCCGGTCTCCTCTGTGGCCAGCAATCTCACCATTGCCAGCCTGTGGCGACGTTTGTCGCATCGCACCGTGATCGCCGAACAAGCTGAACGCGAAGCGGTAAACAGTACGGTAGGCAATCTGGCCATCAAAATCTCATCACCCGACGTGGCGATCAGTGCGCTGAGTGGCGGCAACCAGCAGAAAGTGGTGATTGGCCGTTCATTGCTCACCAATCCACGTTTACTGCTGCTGGATGAGCCCAGTCGGGGCATTGATGTGGGTGCCAAAGCGGAAGTGTTTCGCATGATGGTGAAACTGTCAGAGCAGGGTATTGCCGTGGTGTTCTCCACCTCCGATTTAAAAGAAATTATGGCCGTCGCCGATCGCATTCTTGTGATGTCTGGCGGCAAGTTGACAGCTGACCTGCCGCGCGCGGAAGCGGAAGAGGCGGCGCTGGTTAAAGCAAGTGCACAGGGGTTCTGAGCATGAAAAACAATGGCGCAATGGCGCTCGCTTCGCCAGGTAAGGTTTTCAACTCGCGTGAAGGCATGATTCTGCTGCTGTTAAAACTGCGCACCTTTATCGCGTTGTTCCTCATCGTCGGCTTCTTTGCCATCACCGTGCCGGATTTCCTCGCCGTGGGCAGCATGGTGATCATGGTCAAACACATCGCCATCAATGCGTTTCTGGCGCTCGGCATCACCTTTGTGATTATCACTGCGGGTATTGATCTCTCCATCGGTGCCACGCTGGGCTTGTGCGGCATGATTGCTGGCTGGTTGATTACCAAAGGCATTGTGTTGCCGATGTTTGGCATCGCCATCTTTCCCAGCGTTTGGGTGATTGTGCCCGTGGTGTTAGTGGTAGGTGGAGTGATTGGCGCGGTCAATGGTTGGATCATCACCAAATACAACGTGGCCCCGTTTATCTGCACGCTGGGCACCATGTACATCCTGCGCGGGGCGGCGATGCTGACCTCCGGCGGCGAAACCTTCCCCGGTTTGCAGGGCAATCCGCTGCTGGGTAACACCGGTTTCGACAAAATCGGTGCGGGGTATTTTCTCGGCTTACCGTGGGCGATCTGGATGATGGTGGTGCTGGCGCTGGTGATTGCCTATGTAGCACGTCGCCTGCCGTTTGGCCGTCAGGTGTATGCGATTGGTGATAATGAGCGTGCAGCGGAACTCTCGGGCGTCAAAGTGAAGTCGGTGAAAATCTGGGTTTACACCATTTCAGGTTTCTGTGCGGCGATTGCCGGCATTGTGGTCTCCTCGCAGCTGGTGGCCAGCCATCCGGCGAACGGCACCTCATTCGAGATGAATGCGATTGCGGCGGTCGTGCTGGGTGGTACTTCACTGGCTGGCGGGCGCGGCACCATTCTCGGCACGTTGGTGGGGGCATTTGTCATCGGTTTCCTCGCGGATGGTTTGATCATGATGGGCGTCAGCGAGTTCTGGCAAATGGTGATCAAAGGCATCGTGATTATCGTGGCAGTGATCATCGATCAGATGCAAAGCCGCATGCAGCAAAAGGCTGCCGTGGTGGCGCAGAAGGCATTGATTCAGGAAGGTGAGGCCAAAGGTTAATTGTTACCCGTCATAAGCCGAGCCGCAGGTGCGTCGGTTGCGCTTTCTCACCCCAGTCACTGACCTGAGTAAGCTCCTGGGGGATTGACGAGCTGGCCGCCTTCCCGCAACTCAGCTTATTCAGGGGAAAAATCCGGGTAAATTTTTTTACCTGCTGTGAATATATATTCAATAATGCTTTAAAATGCAGAGGTGTCTATGAATCCTTTCAAATATTCGGTGGCGGACCTGGCAACGAAAGCGCGCGCCGTGCGTCGCCGCATCATCCAGCTCAATGCCGGTAGCCCGGCAGGTGGACATACCGGTGCCGATCTCTCTCAGGTCGAAATCCTGACGGCGCTCTATTTCCGCATCCTGAATTGCGCACCGGATCGCACCAACGATCCGCAGCGTGACATTTACATCCAGTCGAAAGGGCATGCGGTCGGCGGCTATTACTGTGTGCTGGCAGAAGCGGGTTACTTCCCAACCGAATGGCTGCCCACTTATCAGCATTCGGATTCACATTTGCCGGGCCATCCGGTGCGGCAGAAAACGCCGGGCGTGGAACTCAACACCGGTGCATTGGGCCACGGCTTACCGGTGGCGGTAGGTATTGCGCTGGCGGCGAAAAAAGACAACAGCGACCGCCGCATCTTTGTGGTCACCGGCGACGGTGAACTGGCCGAGGGCAGTAACTGGGAGGCCGCGCTGGTGGCGGCGCACTACAACCTCGATAACCTGGTGATCATCAACGACAAGAACAAACTGCAGCTGGCAGGGCACACGCGCGACATTATGAACACCGATCCGCTGCCGGATAAATGGCGAGCCTTCGGCCTGGAGGTCACTGAGTGCAACGGTAATGACATGGCTTCCGTGGTGGAAACCATTGAAAACCTGCCACGTAACGGCAAACCGCAGGTGATTGTGGCGCATACCGAGAAAGGCTTTGGCATCTCCTTTATTCAGGGCAAACCAGAGTGGCATCACCGTGTGCCGAAAGGGGAAGAGATCGAAATGGCACTGGAGGAATTAAAAGATGAGTAATGCAAAACACCTGGCCACGGTGATGGTGGAAGCCTTTATTGACGCGGTCAATCGCGGTGTGGATCTGGTGCCGGTGGTGGCAGATTCCACCTCAACGGCAAAAATATCGCCTTTCATTAAGGCGTTTCCCGATCGGTTGGTGAACGTCGGCATTGCGGAACAAACGCTGGTGGGCACGGCGGCCGGTCTGGCAATCGGTGGAAAAGTGGCGGTGACCTGTAATGCAGCTCCGTTCCTGATTTCGCGCGCCAACGAGCAGGTGAAAGTCGACGTCTGCTACAACAACACCAACGTCAAACTGTTTGGCCTGAATGCCGGTGCCAGTTACGGCCCGCTGGCCAGCACCCACCACAGCATTGATGATATTGCGGTGATGCGTGGCTTCGGCAATATCGAGATTTACGCGCCATCCTGCCCGCTGGAGTGCCGCCAGATCATCGATTATGCCCTTGCGCATGTGGGGCCGGTTTACATCCGTCTGGATGGCAAAGATCTGCCCCAGCTGCACGATGAAAACTACCAGTTCCGTCCCGGCCAGATCGACGTGTTGCGTGAAGGCAACGACATCGTGCTGGTGGCGATGGGTTCCACCGTGCATGAGGCGGTGAGTGCGGCCGAGCAATTACAGGAACAGGGAATGAGCGCAGGTGTGATCGCCATTCCATCAATTCGTCCCTGCGATACCCAACAGCTGCAAGAGCTGTTAAAGCATTATCCGGCGGTGATCACCGTAGAGGAGCACAATGTTAACGGCGGCGTCGGCAGTCTGGTGGCCGAAGTGCTGGCTGAAGGCGGCTGCGGAATTCCGCTGTTACGTCTGGGCATCCCCGATGGGCAATACGCGATTGCTGGCGATCGTGCCTCCACGCGCGCGCATCATGGTATTGACGCCGCCAGCGTGGTGAAGAGTGCAGTGCGCATGTGTGCAGGAGCGTAAACATGGCGGGTCCATTAATACTGGCAATTGATGAAGGTACGACCAACGCGAAAGCCATAGCGGTGGACCGCGCTGGCAACGTGGTGGCACGCGGCAGTCAACCTCTGACGCTGGCCCATCCGCAGCCGGGATTGGCCGAGCAGGATCCGCTGGCGATCTGGCAGGCGGTGAAACAGGCGATTGAAAGCTGTCTGGCGCAGTGCGGTGGGGCAGAGGTGGCCGCCGTCGCGATCAGCAACCAGCGCGAGTCGGTGCTGATCTGGCAGCGCCGCGACGGTCAGCCGCTGACGCCATTGGTAAGCTGGCAGGATCGCCGTTCGGAAGCCTTTTGTCGCGATTTACGTATGGCGGGCAAAGCGCCACGCATCACCGGCTTAACGGGCCTGGCGGTCGATCCCATGTTTCCCGCAGGCAAACTCACCGGGATGCTGGCGACGATTCCAGATGGACTGGCGCGTGCACAAGCCGGTGAACTCTGCATTGGCACTGTTGATAGCTGGCTCAGCTGGCAACTTAGCGGCGGCGAAAGTTTTATTACCGATCACGCGAATGCGGCCCGCACCCAACTCTACAATTTGCACAGCGGTGACTGGGATGAGGAACTGCTGACGCTGTTCCATATCCCGCGTGCGGCGCTGCCACATATTGTGCCCTCCGCCAGTGCGCAGGGTGTTGTCACGGTACAGGACATCGCCGGACTGAAAGCGGGTACGCCCATTTTGTCGCGCATTGGCGATTCCCATGCGGCACTGCAGGCGCAACGTAGTGCGGGTGAAGAGGTGGTAAAAGCCACTTACGGCACCGGTTCATCGCTGATGATGTCAATGGCCACCCCCTTGCTGACCGAGAACGGCCTCAGCACCACGGTGGCGTGGCACGATGGCACGCTGCGATTTGCCTTTGAAGGTAACATCACCCATACCGGTTCAGGCGCGGCCTGGCTGGGACGCATGCTGGGCATCAGCGATCCGCGTGAACTGACGGCGATGGCGCAACGCAGCGAGCATAATCAGGGCATCTATTTCGTGCCTGCATTGTCAGGCCTGGGCGCGCCCTGGTGGGATTTGAAGGCGCGCGGCATGGTATGTGGCCTTACCGATGCCGCCACGCCAGAGGTGCTGGCGCGCGTGGCGCTGGAATCAATCACCTTCCAGATTGCCGATGTGTTCTTCGCTATGGAGCAGGCCAGTGGTGTGCAGTTACCCGCGCTCTGTGTGGATGGCACGGCAACCGAAAACAGTTGGCTGATGCAGTTTCAGGCAGACGTGTTGCAGCGGCCGCTGAAACGTGCCCCTACCGCTGAAGTCTCCGCCCTGGGTGCCGCGCTGCTGGCGGGACGTTTATTAGGCTGGTGGCAGCAGGGCAGTGATATGCAGGCGCTGCAGGGGGGCAGCGTGATTGAGCCGCGTAGCGATCGTGCGGCTATCATGCAGGAGAATTATCGCGGCTGGCTGGAAGCGGTGGCGCGTTGTCGCTATCAACCGCAGCATTAATCTTTATCGTCTCAATGACAACGTATGGCGCGAGGGCGAGTCACACCGCGCTTGCCCAGGCGTGATAAATCGTGTCGAAGAGAAATCTGCGGGGTTCGCTCTGATCCCCGCATGTTACCCAATTACTGGAAACGATTCGCTTTGTCGCGCGCCAGACGCTCCAGGGCAAAGATCACCTGCTGTAGCTGGCGTTCCTGCACTGGTTCAATGGCGGTAAAGCGGAAGCTGAGACGAGGGGTTGTGCGGGTTTCATTCTTGCTGGTGACGGTGCTGCGCTCGCCAATATTCAGCAGCTGTGCGGTGACCTCAAAATGACCGTATTCGCCCAACTCCACGCGCAGATTTTTAAAGGTGTCACCGCGGTTCAGACCCTCTGGCAAGCTTTCGTCCAGCAAGACACCTGCACCGCCGAGAGAGAGATCCTGCAAACGAAAACGCGCCTTACTGCCATCCGGCCACTGCGTATGGCAGTAAAACACTGGCTCCATTGGGGCGGAAACACGGAAAAACTCACGACGCTGGATCTGCCACAGCAGTTCAGGCAGTGGGGCAGTGAAAGCCGGTAAGCCTTCGAACTCGGTGCGCTCCAGTTTGATCAAGCCAAACTCGACTTTTGCCCCCTGCGCTTCTGCCGCGATATTCACTTCGCCGCCCTGCAGCGCTAAATCGTTGTCCAGTGCATTGCTGCCGAGATCGAAGATCACGCGATCCTCATCGGCATCCAGCATGCGACTGATAAATTGACCGCGCGAAAAACTCACCATTAAAGGGGTCTGGAAACGCAACAAATCCTTCATTACGTTTAAAACAGCAAGGGTGCCTCGTTTGAGATATTGTTCATTATCGGCTTCTTTCACATCCTGCTCCACTTATCCGATTGTTATTATCACGGGTGACACGGCTATCGCATTATTATCGACAGGGTGGCAAAAAGCTTTAGCCTGCTAACTCTCTATCTACTGTGATGTTCATCAAGCAGATTAAAAATATCCGACTATACTAATCGCAGTGAACACCTTGATTCATAACGTAAGGAGCAGTAAATGGGTATCATTTCATGGATTATTTTTGGTTTGATTGCCGGGATCATCGCTAAATGGATCATGCCAGGTAAAGATGGCGGTGGATTCATCATCACTGTGGTTTTAGGGATCGTCGGCGCGGTGGTTGGCGGCTGGATCAGTACCCTGTTTGGCTTCGGTAAAGTTGACGGTTTCAACTTTGGCAGCTTCGTGGTGGCGGTGATTGGTGCCATCGTGGTGCTGTGGATCTACCGTAAAGTGCGCACCTAGCAGTACCCCCTGATTTAATGAAATCCGCATCCCACCGGGATGCGGATTTTTTTTGGCAGTTAGAAGTCGTAGCCCACGGTGGCGGTAATGGTTCGCTCTGCGCCGCGATAGCAATACCCGGTGCCATAACAGGCGGCGAGATACTTTTTGTCGGTCAGGTTATTGGCATTGATCTGCAGCCATGCCCCTTTCAACTGTGAATTCCACGCACTCAGGTCGGCACGGACTGATGCATCCAACAACGTCACTGGCGGCAAACGTGTGGTGTTTTCATTATCAGCCCACTGTTTACCGATATAACGCACACCCGCACCGGCGCTCAAGCCGTAATCAAACTGATAGTGACCCCAGAATGACGCCATGCTGTTCGGCGTGACGTAAGGCGTATGGCCATCATTCCCGTCAACGGAATCTTTGAAACGCAGATGGTTCAGCGTGTAACCGGCGATGGTGCTGAGTCGCGGCGTCAGCTGGTTGCGGGCTTCCAGCTCAATGCCCTGTGAATGCACTTTACCGGAAGGACTGTAGGTGCTGTCCACCACGTTACGGTTCGCCACATCGTTTTGCGTCAAATCGTACAGCGCGATGGAGTACATATCGCGTGTGCCCACCGGCTGGTATTTCACACCGGCTTCATACTGCTCGGAAGTGGTTGGCTTCAGCTGATTGCCGTCTGGGTCGGTCAAAGAAGCCGGGGTAATCGCCTGGCTCCAGCTGACGTAAGGTGAAATTCCGCTGTCGAACGCATACAGCAGCGCAACACGGCCGCTGACGTGGTCATCCTGGCGACGGCTGGTGCCATTATTGGAGACGATGCGATCGTAACGACCAGAGAGATCCAGATGCCAGCGGTCGAGCTGCATTTCATCCTGCAAGTAGAGTCCGGTCTGATAATAGCGACGCGTTTGTTCGGTCCAGCTGTAATCCGGCATGCTGCCGACCGCTTCGCCCGTCCAGGGGTTTAATGAACTCGCATAGCCACTGGCTTTACTCAAATCATTCTTATAACGGTGGTATTCGGCACCGAGGATCACCCGATGCTGCAGCGCGCCGGTGGCAAAATCGGCCTGCAGACGGTTATCGTTGGCCCATGCGCTGAGCGAGGAACGTTCACCGGAGTAGTAGCGGGTCAGCAGGTCCGGGTTAGCGGCATCCCAGCCAATCTGATACACCTGATCGAGATCGACATTGGCGTGGCTATAGCTGGCGGTGGAGTAAACAGACCACACTTCATTGAAGCGGTGCGAGAAGTCGTAGCTGTAGATCTGCTCGTGGCGCTTGAACTGATCCAGCGCGCTGTCGCCCTCATAGAATCCATCACTCAGCTTGCGGCCATTATGGCTATAAAGCGTGCCTTCAGCGGGCACGGAACCGTGATAACCGCCGGATGGATCTTTTTGCAGATAGGCACGCAGCACCAGACTGGTGTCTTCGCTGGGTTGCCACAGCAGCTGTGGCGAAATCGCATATTTTTCTTCACGGGTGTGATCGTATTGCGTATCGCTGTTACGCGTGATGCCGGTGAGACGGAAAGCCCACTGATCGTTAATCGCATTGGTGTAGTCAAAGGCGGCGCTGTTGGTGGCGTTGGTGCCGGTCGACAGGCGGAAATGGCCCTCTTCAGCAAACTGCGGCCGCTTGCTCACCTGATTGACTAATCCGCCTGGTACGGTCTGGCCGTAAAGTGCGGAGGAGGGGCCTTTGATCACATCAACGCGATCGAGGAACCAGTTATCTACCTGCAAGATGTTGAAG
>NZ_CAJCKS010000198.1:0-8071 GCF_903970985.1 Pantoea sp. ME81
TGCGACTTATAACGTGACGAAGTATCTGGATGTCACCGCCGGTATCGATAACCTGTTTGATAAACGCCACTTCCGTGAGGGTAATGCGCAGAGCACCGGCAATGCCACCACCGGCGCCTATCTTTGGGGCGCGGGCGCGAACACTTACAACGAATCAGGACGCACCTACTATATGGAACTGGGGATGCATTTCTGATGTGAACCAGCGGCTATCGGATGTGATGGCCGCTTAATTTTGGGGTGCATCATGATGTGCACCTATCAACCAGAGTATCGGGATTTCAATGCTTTATAGATTTTCAGCAATAAACCGTCCCATTGGCCTGCTGCTGTTGTTGCTCAGCAGTGTCACCACCAGCGTTTTTGCACGCCCGAATATGACGCCACTCGGCCCGAATATCGCCGACAAAGGCTCCGCTTATTACCACTTCTCCATCAGTGAATATGACTCGGCTGATGGCCAGCGGCATTACAAAGTTTGGACTGCGGTGCCAGATAAAGCGCCTCCGCCATCTGGCTACCCGTTGATCACGATGCTGGATGGCAATGCGGTAATGGACAGGCTGACCGATCCGCTGCTGCAAAAACTCTCGGCAGGCAACCCTCCGGTTCTGGTGGTGGTCGGGTATCAAACCACATTGCCTTTTGAGGTAAACGCGCGAACTTACGATTACACCCCGCCTGACAAAGAGCATGGCGATGCAGGATACACTTTTAGTCGCGGTCGCAAGGGCGGCGGCAGCAGCGCATTCCGCACCTTGCTAGAGCAACGTATTTTGCCCGCAGCGGAGAAAGGTGTGCATGTCGATCATCAACAACGCGCGCTGTGGGGCCACTCTTACGGCGGATTGTTTGTACTCGACAGCTATCTCTCCTCTCAGCTGTTTACGCGCTATTTCGCTGCCAGTCCATCGGTCGGCCAGGGATTTAACTCTCTGTTGAGTGAGATGCAGACCCGCAAAGCCAGTAATAAGCAGATCACTTTGATGGAAGGGAATGGCGATCGCCGCAGCGATAGCAACACGGCGGAACCTGAAGTATTGCGCGCGGTGCGCACCACTATCGAAGGTATGGCAGAGAACGGCACAGCCGCACGCTATCAACTTTATCCGGGACTGTCCCACGGACAAATGTTTGGTGCATCAATGGAAGAGGCGCTGCTGGAAATGTCACAGGCAAAATAGCGAGGAGAAGTGGGCGCAAAAAATGCGCCCACCGAACGGCTTAATTAAAGAACTTTATATCAGTGGGCGTGGATATTTTTGCTGCATCGCCCGCTGCTTTCAGCTCACCGCTCTTTTCATCGAAATGGAACAGGGAAATATTGTTGGTGAACACGTTAGTGACATAGAGATATTTTCCACTGCCATCAAATGAGAACGCCCGAGGTTCAATGCCGTTGGCTTTATAACTGACCGGCTTGCCTAACTGGCCATCCGCCTCAATTTTAAACACCAACAGCTTATTATCTGAACCACGATTCGCTGCAATCACATATTTACCGTTCGGACTGAGAATAATTCCGCCGCCGCTACGGTATTCAGCACTGTTATTTTCAGTGTTCAGCTTCACGGTATTGCTGCGGTCCAGGTGATCGTCTTTCACTGTAAATACCGCGATCTCACCGGCCATTTCGGTGGTGACGTAGGCATGTTTGCCATCTGGTGAGAACACCATATGACGCGGGCCAGAACCGGCGGTAAAGGTCACGTCATGCGCGGTATCCGCTTCCAGAGGCTCAGCCTTATTGGCGTGATAACGATAGGCATGGAGCTTGTCACCGCCGAGATCGGCAGCGTACAGATATTTACCGTCGTGGGTAAAGGTGGTCGAGTGTGCGTGACCGCCATCCTGACGCCCTTTCACCGCGCCCGTGCCGTGGTCGAAAGCAAAGTGCTGCACCTGCTCACCCAGTTTACCGTCATGATGAATCGGGAACACCGAGACGCCCGCGCCGCCTTTCGCCACCGAGTAGTTAGCGACAAACAGGAACTTACCGTCCGGGCTGATGGTGGCGTGCGTCGGCTGTTGCCCATGGCTATCCACCGCATTTAGCACTTTCACCTGACCGCTTTTATCAATGGACAGTGCGGTAACGGCCCCGGCGTTTTCTTCGTTGGTGGTATAGGCAAAGCGACCATCCTGAGATTTTACAATCCATGACGGGCTTTTCATTTTGATCACATCAAGTGGCGTTAAAGTGCCATCCGCATTCACCTTGAGGCGATATAAACCTTCGCCAGGATGATCCGGTTTCTGCTCTAATGGAGCATCTGGAATCGACGTCCAGGTACCCACTAAAGCGATTTGTTGATGTTCCGCAGCATTTGCCATAGCGCTCCCCGCCAGTGAAAAAACAGCTAAGGATAATGCCATGGTTATGTTTGATGCTAAACCGCTGAATGCGGCTTTTTTATTTCTATTCATTTTCGTACCCCACCATAATCGGAATGTTTAACGACTATAGTGGGATTAATTTGAATAGCGCCCGGCCAGGGTGACCGGGTTCACAATATAGCAGATTACTTTTTAGGAAATCGTGCCTTTAAATTCTGACTCATCACGATTCAAGGTAAATATCTGCCAGTCAACTTGTTTTGCATGAAGCGTAAATACCGCTGTCGCCAGGGTGTTCTCTTCATCCGGATCGTTCGGCGAAAGGCGATAAATGGGCAGCACCGCATCATGCTGGTCAGAGAGAATCGCTTTTGCTGCATCGCCGTCCAACTGCGTTTGTGTCTCCAGCCATGCAATTAAACGCTGCTGCCGTGAGCCGGAGCTAGCAGTGATCACCTGTTCCACGCCATCAAGCTGCGGATGAATCAGGTGATTGGCATGGGCGAACACTGCGGTCAGTTGCGTTACGGAGCAACCCGAACCCGTGGCTTCCACGCTAAACAGACGGCTATCGCCCATCTGTCCGAGCGTATGGTGGAACGATCCGGCGCGCGGTGATGTGGTCAGAATAGCGATAGCCTCATCCAGCGTAGTCGCATTCAGCGCGGCGCGGGCCAGAATCTGACGCGGCACTCCTTCCGGGCGATACAGCGCACGAATATTATTTACCGTGTTCACCACGCCCTTCTCGTTTACGGCAACGGTATGACCGCAAATTGACCCCGGATAAGCAAAGCTGGTAAACGCCCTGCCGCTATCCGGACGGATGCTGACGATGGCACAGTCATCGCGTAATTGAGGAAAACCATCTTCATTGTGCGCGATAGTTAACACGCCATCAGCACGCTGTCCCGCCACGGTGGTACATCCATCCGAGGTTGAACGTACTAAATCGCCACGGCAGTTCCAGGCAAAAACCTCCTCAATCGGCGCCTGTAATCCTGCGGCCAGCCCTTCCAGCTCCTGCCAGATCAGCGGATAGTGCGCCTGGACCAACGCGCGCATGGCCACCGTTTGGTCGGCGTCTTTCATGGCTGTCACTGTCTGCCAGAGTGCGGTGAGCGTCAGCTTTTGATGCCAGGCTTCACGGCCAAATTCACCCAGTTGCTGACCAATTTCGAAGTCGGAACCATGGATTGCGATTTTTTTCATATTGTTATCGTTCACTTCTGTTCAGGATACGTGTTGCAAGAATTCTTTCAGACGCGGATTGTCGCTGGCCGTCAGCAGCATATCAGGTGAACCGTCTTCGGCAATGGTGCCGCCATCAATAAAGATCAGTCGTGAGGCCACATCACGGGCAAAGCCGATTTCATGTGTCACGATCACCATCGTCATGCCCTCTTCAGCCAGTGATTGCATCACTTTCAAAACTTCGTGGCGCAATTCTGGGTCGAGAGCTGAGGTTGGCTCATCGAACAGCATCATCTTCGGCTTAACAGCTAACGCACGTGCAATCGCCACTCGCTGCTGCTGGCCGCCAGAGAGTTCAGACGGATAGTGATTGGCGCGCTCACGCAAACCCACACGATCCAACAGTGCCATCGCCTGTTCACGGGCTGCAGCTTTGCTCTGCTTGCGCACGCGAATCGGACCAAACATCACGTTTTCCAACGCGGTGAGGTGCGGGAACAAATGAAATTGCTGAAACACCATGCCCGCCTCGCGGCGAATATCGCACTCATTGGCGTGTGGATCGGTGATGTGCATGCCCGCCACCAACAGCGTACCGGAGGAGATCTCTTCGAGCTTATTGATGCAGCGTAACAGCGTGGACTTACCCGAGCCCGATGGCCCGATAATCACCACCACTTCACCGGCTTCAATCTTTAGATTGATGTCATGCAGTACCTGAGTGGTGCCAAAACTCTTCGACACCGCGCTAAATTCAACCATGCTCATAAAATATGAATCCTTTTCTCCAGTTGCTTCAGCAGGAAACTCAGGCACAACGTCACCAGCAGATAAATCATCGCTACCGCTGTCCAGACTTCCAGTGCGCGGAAGTTACCGGCAATAATCTCTTGCCCTTGACGAGTTAATTCCGCTACGCCAATCACAATAAACAGCGAGGTGTCTTTAATACTAATAATCCACTGATTGCCTAACGCGGGGATCATACGACGTAGCGCCAGTGGCATAATAACGTGTAATACGGTACTGCGCTGTGATAATCCCATTGCCAGACTGGCTTCTTTAAAACCTTTATTGATGGAGAGGATCGCACCGCGCGTAATCTCCGCAATATAGGCGCCAGAGTTAATCACAATGGTCACAATCGCAGCCGTCACCGGATCGATACGGATCGGCATGACCATCGGCAGTGCAAAATAAATGAACATCACCTGCACCATAATCGGCGTGCCGCGAATTAACTCAACGAAAATCAGTGAAAGTGTTTTTGATATTCTACCGCCCAATGCACGACAAGTGCCCGCCAGCAAACCAATAATAAAACCACCCAGCAATCCTGATAGCGAAATAATCAGCGTTAACTGTAATCCCTGTAACAGCAGTGGCAGGGACTCCCAAATATATTTACTTTCGAAATTCATCTTTCAACCCGTAAAAACGAAACGAGGCCGATTCTCACCGGCCTGGCGGGATTATTTTGGCTGCTTAGCAAACCATTTCACGTAGATTTGGTTATAGGTGCCATCAGCGCGCAGTGCCTGCAACGCAGCATTCACCTTAGGCGTTAAGCTGCTGTTCTTCTGCATCGCAAAGCCATACTGCTGTGGCAGAATGCTGTCGGTTTCACCGGTGGATTTCACTTTGCCATCGCCTGCCGTTTTCACGTAATAGAGCACGTTCGGTGAGTCATGCACCACGGCGTCGAGGTTGCCGGCTTGCAGATCAAGATAGGCATTATCGATATTAGGGAACTCAACGTAGTTCGCTTTATATTTGCTTTTCATAAAGCTGGCAGCAGCAGTGCCTTGCTTGAGGCCCACTTTCTTACCCGATAAATCGCTAAATTTCGTGATGGAATTATCGGAGCTTTTTACCGCCATCAATAAATCGGCGTCGTAATATCCCTCACTGAAATCGACGACCTGCTTACGCGCATCCGTAATAGTAATGCCTGCCATCGCCACATCCAGATTACGCGATTGCAAGCCCGGAATTAACCCACCAAAATCCATTGGGCGTAATTCGTAGCTAACGTGCATTTTCTTCGCAATGGCATCCCATAAATCGATATCAAATCCGACGTATTTATCACCTTGTTTAAATTCGAACGGAACAAATGCGGTGTCTACACCGACGGTTAATTTATCTTGCGCTGCTGCGACAAAACTGGCTGAACAAGCAACCAATGCTAACGTAACTTTTAATTTAGAGAATAATGCAGACATAATAACCCTCAGCGTCAGTGAAATAGCGTGCGATGAATGTCACCCAGCGAAATATTTCGGCAGGAGTAAAAAGATAAATCCATTTGATATTCAGGGCGCATTCGATCACGCCCTGATGAAAACGACGGCTTATGCCGGGATAATATCATCCCGTGTTTCGGGTACCGGCGTCTGTGCGCCGTTCATGACCATCGAGAGGAAGCTGTAATAACCGTTAATGCCAATCAGATCCACCACGCCCTTTTCGCCCCATAAATCGATGGCTTGTTGCCAGGTGGTGTCAGTGACTTTTTGCTGTTGATGCAGTTGCTGGCAAAAGTGGTAAATCACCCACTCATCGGCCAGCAGATCATCGGGCAGGCGCTTCTCATTAATGGCCTGCACGGCGGCGGCGGATATGCCCTTCTCACGTGCTATCGGAGCATGAATCGCCCACTCCACCGGCTGCGACCAGTGACGCGCCGTCATGAGAATCGCCAGTTCCGATAAGCGCTGACCGAGCGCGCTGCGATAGCGCAGGTACTCTCCCATGCGCTGCGCGTGTGCCATCAGCTCAGGGCTGCGCAGCAGTGGTTCAAAGGGTGGAAGCAGCGCACCACGTGGCCCGTTAATGATCTCTTCTGCCAGTGGACGTTGCTGGTCGTCCCACTCGTGCTCCGCCAGCGGCGGCAAACGATTAATCATAATTTACCGGTCTCTTCACGAATCACAGTCGCCAGCGTATCCACCACAAAATCGAGCTGGCTCGGCGTAATAATAAATGGCGGAGCAATCAGGATGTGGTCGCCATACTGCCCGTCAAGGGTGCCGCCCATCGGATACACCATCAGGCCACGAGCCATACAGTTGGCTTTAATGCCAGCATGTAGTTTCAGTGCAGGATCGAACGGGGTTTTGCTCTCTTTATCGCGCACCAGTTCCACGCCGGCAAATAAGCCGCGCCCACGTGTGTCGCCCACATGCGGTAATGCGCCCAGCACTTCACGCAAGGCATTTTGCAGGTAAGCGCCCTGCTGCTTCACCGCATCGAGCAGGTTATCGCGTTCAATCACCTGCTGGACGGCCAGTGCCGCTGAAGCCGCCGTAGCGTGGCAAATATAAGTATGACCGTGCTGGAACAGACCACTGCCCGACTGGAGTGCGGAGACGATCTTTTCGCTGGCCAGCACGGCACCAATCGGCTGATAACCGCCACCCAACCCTTTGGCGATAGTGACCAGATCCGGCACCACATCATCTTGTTCAAACGCGTGCAACGTCCCGGTGCGTCCCATACCGCACATCACCTCATCGGCGATATACAGGATGCCGTATTTATCGCACAGTGCGCGCACGCCTTTCAGATAACCTGGCGTCGGCGGAGTCGCGCCGGTGGTGGCACCCACTACCGTTTCAGCGCAGAAACCAATAATGGTTTCCGGACCGGCATCAACAATTGCTTGTTCCAGTTCATTGAGCAGACGCGTGGTGTATTGCTGCTGCGTTTCATCAGCACGACGATCGCGGTATTCATTACAGGCTGACACGCGAATCACGTCGATCAGTAATGGGGCAAACTGGCGACGGCGCCACTCATTGCCGCCGACGGCCAATGCACCCAGCGTATTGCCGTGATAGCTCTGCTTGCGCGCGATAAATTTGGTACGTGACCCCTGCCCGATTTCAACGAAATATTGACGCGCTAATTTCAGCGCGGTTTCCACGGCTTCCGAACCACCGGAAACGAAATAGGCGTAGTTGAGATCGCCAGGCGCCGTGCGCGTCAACTGTTCAGCGAGTTGCTCAACGGTGTCGCTGGTAAAAAAGCTGGTGTGAGCATAGGCCAGTTGGTCGATTTGACGATGCATCGCGGCTAACACATCAGGATGCGCGTGGCCTAAGCAGGAAACGGCAGCACCACCGCAGGCGTCGAGATACTGCTTTCCTTGTTTATCGAAGATGTACGCCCCTTCGGCGCAAGCAGCCACGGCGGGCGTGCTGCGCAAACTGCGGTGAATAATGTGGCTCATACTGGGTACTGCTCCTGAATACGCTACGGTAATTAAGCGCATCTTGCAGGATTCATTTGGATCACGTCAATGCAATAATGATTCACATGCATTCTATTTTCTTATGACGGATACAAATGAATCATTCCTCAGGATTTGCCAGGCACCACATATGCTCCAGATTCAATCAGATAGCGTTCGGCATTTTCGATTTTATGCACAGCATCACGGCCATGGCGCGCCACCAGCATTGCCAGTAAGCACTCTGCCAGCCCCATGCCAGAGACCACTGAGGGGAAGAACGACGGACTGTCGATAGAGAATAAT
>NZ_CAJCKS010000199.1:0-8030 GCF_903970985.1 Pantoea sp. ME81
AAGGGCGCTTTGTGAACTATGAAGTCGACCCGGTTGGCATGACGTTTCTGGTCAACTGGCTAGCCAAATATCGCGCGTTTTGGCCGACACGCATTGATGCCCTGAAAAGTTTGCTGAAGGATATGGACCAATGAGTGAAGCCGAAAAATCCAACGAACTGGTACAAGAGTATCAACTGGATGCGCCGCCGGAGAAAGTGTGGCGCGCTATCAGTATTGCGGAGTACCGGGAAGCCTGGCTACCCAACGCCGTATTAGCGGAGGCTGAACCTGTGGCCTGCGAACCTGGAAAATCGATCCATTACCGGTTACGTGATGACGCGCCACCTTACCTGAAGAGTGACGTGACGTTTCTGATCGCGCCCGATGACGTGGGTGGCACCCGATTGACTATTGTCCATCGCATCGATGAACTGAATTTGCAGGCCGCTAATGATGAAAATGGTCCATTGATGCTGGCGGCATAGCCTCGGGCTAATTTTTTTCGCGCGTCTTATTCCCAAAACGTACATTCCGGGCGGCCCGAAGGCCGCCAGCTTTACACGGGTTGATCAGCCTTATTCGCATCACGAGATCCTGCCGCGCCCGCACAAACTAACGCCAGCAGCACCATCACTAGCACCGGCAACATCGCCATGCGCAGACCCGCGTGTTCACCAATAAACCCCAGTCCTGGCGGTCCCACCAGAAAGGCCAGATAACCAAGCGTTGCGGCGATGGTCACGCGAATCGCGCTGTTTTTGCCATCGCCAGCTGCCGACACGGTCAGTGGGAAGCCGAGCGAAGCCCCAATCCCCCAGAACAGCACTGCCGCCGCCGCCAGCCATTGGTTGTTGGAGAAAATCACCATCGCCAGACCCAATGCGGCTGAGAATGCGCTGGCGCGTAATACCAGCACACGGCCCAGGCGATCCACCACATATCCGCCAAGGAAACGTCCCACGGTCATGCCCGCAGTGAAACCCGCGTACACCAGCGTGCTTTGCGTGTGATTAAGATTATGACCATCGATCATCAGTAACGGTAGCCAGTCATTGGCAGAGCCTTCTGCCAGCGCCATCGCCAAAATCACCACCCCAAGGATCAGCAGTTGGCGATCGCGCAGCTCGCGTCCGACCTGAGCGAGGAAGCCGCCGCTGTGCGCCTGTTCATGTCGTTCGCTGTCGCTGGTGGCGGGTAAATGACGCAGGGCTGCGGAGACAATCAGCAGATTCACCAGCACCACGAAGGCAAAGTGCCAGGTGATGCTGACATCCGCGGCTGTCATAGCAAGACCCGACAGAGCACCAATCAGCGTGCCAAAGCTAAAGAAGCCGTGAATGGTAGTCATGATCGATTTGCCAATCAGACGCTCAAACGCTGCGCCTTCAACGTTTATCACGACATCGATTAACGCTGTCCCTCCGCCCAGTAACACCAGGCTGGCGAAGACACCGTACGCGCTGTGCAGTAGAAGGGCAGCTAACATGACTGCGACGCCACTCAGCAGCAGCACAAAGCCATAACGCATGACACGGCTAGTGCCAAAGTGGGTGATGAGTTTGCCTGCCAGCAGAACGCATAACATTGAGCCACAGGAAAAGCCGAACAGGATCATGCCCATCATTTCAGTGGAAGCATGCAGAATATCGCGCATGTAAGGCGTACGACTCACCCACGAAGCCCAGGTGAAACCGGGCAAAAACATCAGGCCGTAGATCGCCCATTTACCGCGTAGCTGTTGCTGTAAATCCATATTCATCCCCATCCATAAATTATCGGAAAGGGTAACAGAAAGGCTCCCCGCGTGCGCGACGCGGGGAGAAGCAGTGATTAAAAACTCTGCCAGTCGGCGTCATTAACCACCGCTAAACGCTGTGGCTTGGGGTGCGATGGCGTACGGATGATGGTTTGTGGAACGTCAATGACATCGCTGACATGGAATTTACCGACCAGCTGATTCAGGTTACCCGCCTGCTCTTGCAGCGATTGCGAAGCGGCCGCGGCTTGTTCCACAAGGGCGGCGTTCTGCTGGGTAACATCATCCATCTGATTAACCGCTTGCTGCACCTGAACGATGCCCTGGCTCTGCTCCACGGCAGCCGCAGCGATCTCACTCACCAACTGACTCACCTGGTGAATGGCATCATTCATCACGTCCATATTGCGGCCCACATCACTGGCTTGCGTGGCACCCGATTCGGTCAAACGATGAGATTCCTCAATCAGCACTTTGATCTCGCGTGCTGCGTTGCTTGAGCGCTGAGACAGGCTGCGCACTTCACCGGCAACCACCGCAAAGCCTTTGCCGTGTTCACCGGCGCGCGCCGCTTCAACCGCCGCGTTCAAGGCCAGAATGTTGGTCTGGAAGGCGATACCTTCAATGATCGAGACAATCTCAGTTACTTTGCGCGAGCTGCCACGAATCTCGTCCATGGTCGACAGCATGGTGGTGAGCGAGGTTCCATTTTTCTCTGACAGCGCGCTGGCATTGGCTGCCAGCTGGCTCGCCTGCCGGGTGTTGTCCGCCGTTTGGCGCACCGTCTCACTGAGTTCCGTCATGCTGGCAGCCGTTTGCTCCAGCGATGCTGCTTGCTGTTCGGTGCGTGAAGAGAGATCTTCATTACCCGCTGAAATCTGCACCGAAGCGCTGCTCACGGACTGAGACGCTTTACGCACTGAAGAGAGGGCTTCAGAGACGCGCTGCATCAAAATATTGAAGGAGTGTGCCATATTGCCCACTTCATCTCGCCGGCTCTCATCGGCGCTTAAGGTCAGATCGAGGTTCTCGCTGGCCGCCAGCATGACCTTGCCAACCGCGCCCAAACTGCGGCGAATACGCATCACGGTAAACAGCGAGAAGAGACCGAAGATCACCACTGTCGCCGCGACACCTGCAACGGTGGCCCAAAAGACAAAATGGAAGGTGCTTTGATTGGTGGCGCGCAATGCGTCGCCCGCAGTAATATTGAGTGCCTGCTGAGTTTGATAATCAGCGATCATCTGACGAATGGCGGCACCCACACCACTATCTCCTTCCAGCAAACTCAGGCTCACTTCATTCTGGTGAGCACGTGACGCTGTGAGAAATGCAGGTAACTGCGATGCAACGCGCTGGATGTTATCAAAAGCGACGTTAGTCAGGCGTTTGTCTTCCTCATTCGAAATATCGTTTGCCATGTAGTAATCGGTCAGCGCTTTCAGTGCATTGATTTGCTCATCGATCTGTTTTTCTACGGCAGGCATGTTGCTGTCGTGAATCTGGCTCTGGTGTTTGTACAGCGTGATGGCCAGCTGGTTACTATGGTCGATCAGTTTGCCGATGTCCTTAATCGAAGGAATAGCGTTAGTTTGCACAAATTCAAAACGGTCCTGAAATCCTGACAGTAGCGAGAGCGCAAGAATCGCCTGCAGGATGATGGCGCCAAACAACATGGAAAGGGTCAGCAAGAGACGCTGGGAGATGTTCATCTAATTATCCTTAATCTAAAAGCACCCCTGGTTCAGGAAAATCAGGGAATAGGGCAGATTAATAACCATCGGCAGAATGCGAGATTTAGTTAATTATTTTTTAGCGAGGAGTGATGGGGATCGAAAAAATCGGGGTGAAGGTGCAACATTTTTAACCGATCAGGCACTAACGCACAGTACCAGTAAAAAGTAGTGATTCCTGATAACGGTGATAATCGTGCCGCTGTGAGGACTTCGCAGCGGCACGAGTTGACATTTATGGCCTTCTAAACAGCGCCATGCTGCGGCCTTCCAGTTCAAAATCCTTCTCTTTGGTAATCACCAGCCCTTTTTTAGCGGTATCGGAGGTGGTGAGTTCCAGCACCCAGCCGCCTTCGCCAAATTGTGGGATGCGGAAGGGCACGTTGCCTTCAAACGGATTGAACAGCATCAACACATCGTGCCAGATGCCCTCTTCGGTTTGCAGATCGGGACGACCGATATAGACGCCAAGCGTGCTGCCCTCATCCCATTGGTCTTCCTGCTGGAAGCCGCCGCCAGCGTTAAACCATTTTATGTCCATACCGTCGCGCCAGTTTTCACGGCGCAGCAACGGCTGTTTCGCCCTTAACGCCAGCAGATGGCGAGTGAATTCGCGTAAGGCATCCGCGGACTCCGGCAAGTTTTCCCAATGCAGCCAGGAGATTTCACTGTCCTGACAATATCCGTTGTTGTTGCCCATTTGGCTGCGGCCAAACTCGTCGCCCGCCAGCAGCATCGGCGTGCCGTGTGAGAACAATAACGTAGCCAGGAAGTTACGCTTTTGCCGCTCACGCACCGCGTTGATGCCTTCGTCATCGGTCGGGCCTTCCGCGCCGTAATTATAGGAGCGGTTATCGTTGTGACCGTCGTTGTTATCTTCACCGTTCGCGTCGTTATGTTTCTCGTTGTACGACACTAAATCGTTGAGCGTGAAGCCATCATGCGCGGTGAGGAAATTGATGCTGGCCCATGGACGACGGCCACGTTGATCATAGAGATCGCCTGAGCCGAGCAGACGTGCAGCAAAGTCGGTTGAGACGTTGTCGCCTTTCCAGTATTCACGCACCGTGTCGCGATACTTATCGTTCCATTCTGCCCAGCCTGGCGGGAAGCCCCCAACCTGATAGCCACCGGGGCCGATATCCCAGGGTTCGCCAATCAGTTTTAATTTCGACAGTACCGGGTCCTGCGTCATGGCATCAAAAAAGCCGCCACGCTGGTCGAAACCTTCCGGTTCGCGCCCGAGAATGGTACCCAAATCAAAGCGAAAACCGTCGATATGCATCGATTCCGCCCAGTAGCGCAGAGAATCCATCACCATCTGCAACACGCGTGGATGGGAGGTGTTCACGGTGTTGCCAGTACCGGTATCGTTGATGTAGTAGCGATGCTGATCCGGCAAGGTGCGGTAATAGGAGAAGTTATCGATGCCTTTGAACGACAGCGTCGGTCCTAATTCGTTACCTTCCGCCGTGTGGTTGTAAACCACGTCGAGGATCACTTCGATACCGGCGTCGTGGAAGGCACGGACCATGTCACGAAAGCCCTGAATGCCACGCGGGCCAAAGTAGCGCGAGGCCGGGGCAAAAAACGCCAGTGAGTTATAGCCCCAGAAGTTTTTCAGTCCTTTATCAAGCAAATGCTGATCGTCCGGAAACCAGTGCACCGGTAGCAACTCAACCGAGGTGACACCGAGGCTTTTAATGTACTCGACGGTGGCTTTGTTGCTCATGCCATCGTAAGTGCCGCGCATTTCAGGGGGCACTGCCGGGTTCAACTGGCTGAAGCCCTTAACGTGCGTCTCATAGATAACGGTCTGTGACCACGGGATAACGGGACGATTACGGTCCTGCCAGTCAAATTCGTTGGGATCGATCACCCGGCATTTTGGCGTAAAGGGCCCGCTGTCACGTTCATCGAAAGTCAGATCTTTATCTTCATGCAGCAGGTCGTAGGCAAAATGCGCATCGTTCCACTGGATATCGCCGCGCAGCTCACGAGCATAGGGGTCGAGCAGCAGTTTGTTGGCGTTGAATCGATGGCCGTTTTCCGGTTCAAACGGACCATGCACCCGGTAGCCGTAAAGTGCACCGGGCTGCAGACCGGGAATGTAGCCATGCCAGACTTCATGGGTATTTTCCGGCAGATCAAAACGCGCGATTTCGTGCTGACCGCTCTCATCGTAAAGACACAATTCCACACGCTCGGCGAACGCTGAAAACAGGGCAAAATTGACGCCCTCGCCATCATAATTTGCGCCAAGCGTTTGACCCGAACCCGCGATAATTTCTAAAGGCTTTGCGTTAGACATTCATTCCTCTCCATCAGATGAACAGAAATACAGGCTTGTTATTAACTGGCAATCAGCACCAGTGGCGCGTAAGGCGGTAAGTTATCTAAAGAAAGTTGTTCGTTAAGCGCTAAGGTTGCACCACTTAACAGATTGCGATAGTGCCGGTGGGCCAGTGACTCAGGTAAGGGAATGGACGTTTCAGCCCAGGAAGTGCCCTCCAGCATTAAACGAGGCGCCACAACGATGAGGCTGTTTTCACTGTCCTGTCGCGCATAGGCAATCAGGTGCTCTGGATGCGCGCCTGTGGCGTACAACGGTTGATAATCGCCGAAACGGAATAGCTGCGGCTTATCCAGGCGCAGGTGTAATAAGCATGCGATGACCTGCTGTTTGAGTTTGCCGCTGCGCCAGTCAGAGGGCTGAGTGAAATCAGGACGGCTGCGATCAACAAGTTGCGCCTCCAGCACGGCGTAATCGGGCTCACGGCGGTTATCGGGATCGACGAGGCTGAAATCCAGCGCTTCGCTGCCCTGATAAATATCCGGGACGCCTGGTGCGGTGAGCTTAATCACGGTCTGTGACAGGCTGTTAACCAGGCCGGCATCAACGAAAGGTTGAATGGCTGTGACGAAGTCCGTCAGGAATGCTGGGTTTTCTGCGGATAGCAGATGTTTTGCATATTCCAGCACCGCCTGTTCGTAGGTTTCGTCGCCATCCGCCCAGTCAGTACGAAGCTTGGCTTCACGCAGCGCTTTCTCCACAAACGGTAAAAAGCGTGCCTCAAGGATACGCAAACCGTCGTGGTCATCTGGTCGTAAGATCGTGGGCCACGCACCGGCCAGCGCCTGATACAGCATCCATTCTACCGCCGGTTCGGGGGCCGGGCCTTCGTTCAGGGTGAGCACTTTGGATTGATTCAGCTCCCGCCAGCGCGTGACGTTCTCTGCCCAGAGTGCGGGTGCTTCGCTCAGTGAATAGAGTCGGGCACGGGCATCTTCCCCACGTTTGGTATCGTGGGTTGACGTCGTCGAAAGTGCGTCGGGTTGATGATGTAACCGGGTTTGCATCTGCTGGTGGAAGTGTTCCACAGAGAAGGGGTGCGGCAGCGGTTCCGCGCCGACTTCGTTGATGGCAAGAATGGCGTGATTACGAAAGAACAGTGTGTCCTCGACGGATTTTGCCATCAACGGGCCGGTGAGCTGCTGGAAGCGGGTACGGAATTCAGCGGCATCCGGTTCACTTTGTTCCGATATCGCGCCCAGCAAAATGGCCTGCAGGAAACTCAATGCAGCGGGAAACGCACTGAACTTCACCGCTTCCAATACCTGTTGCAGAAGTGCTTCGCCCGCCAATGGCATGCCCGCCGGGCGACCGTAGGTGCGGTAAACCGGGAAGGCGATCAGCATCTCGCGCAGGGCGACATGCAACTCAGCTTCGCCGAAATTGCGCTGTTCTAAATGTGCCACCCCGGTCGCTATCGCCAGCAGGCGTGAAAATTCACCAGCGAAGTTACGGTCAACCATCAATTCACGGGCGGCGCGCAGACCAGCACTGACATCATTCCGCTCTTCGGTGACGGCTTCATAGGCCAGATGCAACGCATCAATCTGGGTATCGTCGATTAATGCATGTGAAAGCGCAGCGATAAACTCATAGCCAGTGGTGCCGGAGATCGGCCATTCAGGCGGGATCTGCTCCTCTTCCGCCAGAATCTTCTCCACCGTGATATAGCAATCTTCACCTGCGGCTCTGCGCAGACGCTGTAGATACCCCTGCGGATCGGCCAGACCATCAACGTGATCAACGCGTAAACCACTGACTGCACCGCTGTGAACCAGTTCCAGAATCAGTGCGTGTGAGGCGTTGAACACGGCTTCATCCTCGACCCGCACGCCGACCAGTCCGGTGATTTCAAAGAAGCGCCGGTAGGAGAGATCCTTTCGTGCATCGCGCCAGTTGATCAGCTGCCAGGGCTGCTGTTGATGCAATTCGGCAATCGCTGCGCGATCGTTGATGGCCAGCACCTCATCGGCGCGTCCTTGCCAACTGGCAGGCGTCAGCGGATAGAAGCTGTCGTAGTAAGCCAGCGCCGGATGGCCGGTTTGCGGATGGGGCTTAATGCTCAATTCGTCGTTTTGCAGCACGCGTTCAAAATCTTCGCCGAGGAACGGCAACGTCAGGCGACGCGACCAATCGATATCGAAATAGCGCGCATACTGACTGTTTTCGCCATGCTCAATCACATCGCGCCACCAGGCATTTTCCAG
>NZ_CAJCKS010000200.1:0-8000 GCF_903970985.1 Pantoea sp. ME81
TCAGCGGTGTCAGCGATATTCATACGTTCGACGCGAATCACCGCTGTCCCATCCTGTCCAACCCGCACATCGCCACTCGGTTTACCCCATAGCGCCCATTTTGCCCCGGCAATGCGCGCCCGGCCGCCTTCAACGTGGGTGATTTTGCCGTGCAGACGGTTATTGCTACCCATAAACTCAGCGGCAAACAGCGTTGAGGGCTGGCTGTACATCTCTTGCGGTGTGCCTTGCTGTTCAATCACGCCGTTATTCAGCAACAGAATACGGTCAGAGATCGCCATGGCTTCGTTCTGGTCATGTGTCACCATTAAGGCAGACAGTCCGAGACGAATAATCAGCTCGCGCAAGAACACGCGCGCCTCTTCACGCAATTTGGCATCCAGGTTGGAGAGCGGCTCATCCAGCAAAATCACGGGCGGGTTATAGACCAGCGCACGACCAATCGCCACGCGCTGCTGCTGACCGCCGGAAAGCTGATGCGGGTGGCGTTTGCCAAGATGCCCGAGCCCCAGTTGATCCAACACCGCCTGAACGCGTTGATTAATCTCTGCTGTGGCCACTTTGCGCAACTTGAGCGGGTAGGCCACGTTCTCAAATACGGTTTTGTGCGGCCACAGCGCGTAGGACTGAAAAACCAGGCCGAGATTGCGCTCTTCAGCTGGGATTTCACTTTTCGGCGTGCCATCAAACACCACATTTTTGCCGATAGTAATGCGCCCCTGTGACGGTTTTTCCAGACCAGCCACGGCACGCAATAAGGTGGTTTTGCCGCTGCCGGATGGGCCCAGCAGTGAAACCACTTCGCCTTTTTTCAACTGCATCGATACGCCTTTCAATACAGGATTATCGCCGTACATCAGATGCAAGTTATCTACCGATAATTCAATCATGTAATTTCACTCCAAAGCGTAACGCGATGCCGAGGCCGATGACCACCAGCACGATATTAATCAGGGAGAGCGCAGCCACGATATCAATGGCGCCCGCTGACCACAGTGAGACCAGCATTGAACCGATGGTTTCGGTGCCGGGTGACAGCAGATACACGCCCGTTGAGTATTCGCGCTCAAAAATCAGGAACATCAGCAACCACGAGCCAATCAGGCCATGGCGTGACAGCGGTACGGTCACGTGACGCGTGGTTTGTCCCGGGGTGGCACCCACGCTGCGTGCGGCTTCTTCCAGTTCCGGGCCGACCTGCAACAGCGTTGAGGAGATCAGGCGCAAGCCATAAGCCATCCACACCACGGTGTAAGCCAGCCAGACGCTAAAGATGGTTTGACGCAGGGAACGCAGCCAAACGATAAAATTCTCACGCAGCCAGTCAGCAACCGGCAGGCTGGAGAGCCAGCCGTTTTTCAGGGACTGATCGAGCCACATCGGAATGAACAGGAACACCCAGAGAAAAGCCAGACCGGCTAACAGACCCGGCACGGCACGCGGCACCAGCACGCTGTAATCCAGGAAGCGTGTAACCTGATCCTGCTTGCGATGCATGGCGATGCCGACAAACAAATAACAGATCACCGCCACCGCGCCGCCGATCACCCCAATCAGCATCGAGTTGACGATGGCACGCAACAGATTGGGTTGATCCCAGATACTGCGGAAGGTCGCGAAGGATATTTCATCCCACAGTGAGACGCCGACGCCCCAATGCGAGATGAACGCACGCATCACCACGCCCAGTAGCGGTACGCCGATGGTGATTGTTAGCCAAGCCAACACCACCGCACCGGCAATCCAGCGCCATTTACCCAGCGGCAGGGCGCGCGCTTGTGACGCTTTGCCTTTCATGGTGACAAAACGGTTGGCGGTGCGCATCAGCCAGCGCTGCAGCATCACCAGCGGCACGGTGAAGCAGATCAGCACCACCGCCACGGCGGCCATCAGGTGGTATGAAGGGGTGCCGAGTTTGTTGGTCAGCTTATACAGATAGGTGGCGAGCACCATGTTGCCTTCCGGATCGCCCAGTACCAGCATCAGGCCGAACACCTCTAACCCCAGGAAGAACAGCAGCACACAGGCATACAGAATCGAAGGGCGCACCATCGGCAGGCTGACCGAAGTCATCACCTGCAACGGTGAAGCGCCGACTGTGCGCGCGGCTTCCTCCACATCGGAGCTGACGCTGCGCAGTGCCGATGAAATATAGAGATAGGCGTGTGGCACGTGGGTGAGTCCGGCGATCACCACGATGCTGGTCATCGAGTAGATGTTCCACGGCACCACGCCAAACAGTTGATTCGCCCATTGAGACAAGAATCCCACCGGCCCGGCGGCAACCACATAGCCAAAGGCCAGCACCATCGGTGAGACAAAGATCGGTACCAAAATCAACGGCTCAATCAGGCGGCGTCCTGGCAAGTTGGTTCTGACCATCAGGAAGGCCAAAATACCGCCGAGTGGAATAGCAATGATCACCAGACCAAACGCCAGAATAAAGCCCGACTCCAGCGCCTTATAAAAATCAGGATCGGAGAAAATAAATCCAAAAGAACCGAGCGTCAGCTCTTTCTTTTTGGCAAAGAACGGCGCGGAGAGAAAACTCTGCACCACAATAAACATCAGCGGCACGTAAATAACTAATGCCGTGATCAGAAAAATCAATGCACGTGGCAAACTCTGCCACTTTTTCAGTAACCTGCTCATATGCCAACCCTATCAAACACCGGAGGCGAAAGGAGATGTTATGCGCCGCGACGAGCGCATAACGTGGGGAGCATTATTTCCCGGCGGCGGTACGCCACTGTTTAATAAATTCCAGGCGTTTTGCCGGTTCCAGATATTCCAGCAGAGATTCATCCACCGGAATCGGCTTCAAGGCGTTGCCCAACATTTTGGTCATACCGTCAATATCGTTTTTGCCTTCAATATCATTGCGCAGGGAAGGGATGTCCGCCTGATTCGCCAGAACGCTCTGTCCCTTTTCTGACAATACATAATCCAGCCACAATTTAGCGGCGTTCTCATGCTCACCCTCTTCGGTGATAAACGAAACGCGAGACAACACCAGGATATAATCTTTCGGGTAAGCGATGCCCAATGCCGGATCGTTCTTCGCTCGGGCTTCGGCATAAGAACCGAGAATATTAAAGCCAATCAAATTCTCGCCTGAAGAGACGCGCTCCATCATCGTGCCAGTCGAAGACTGAACCGTCAGCCCCCCTTTCGCCATCCCCGCCAGGTTTTCTTTGTATTGCGGATCCACTTTGCTGTCCTGAACCGTCAGCATGAAACCTAATCCTGATTTTTCAATATCGTAAGTGGTCACTTTATTTTTGAATTTAGCCGGATCGGCTGCAATCATTTTAGCCAGTGCGGTGTGAGAGTCAGGCGCGGTGTCTTTTGGGATGAGTTTATTGTTGTAAATAAACACCACCGGTTCATAGGTCGTGCCGTAGGCTTTGTTTTGCCACACCGCCCATTTTGGAATTTTTCCCTGCTCAGGAGAGGCATATTCCGCAGCGTAGTCGGTGGCCAGCTTCAACGCAGTATCCATGGATGAGCTCCACACCACATCACCGCTGCCGCTACCCGAAGCCTGCTCACTGATGTAACGGTTGTAGAGTTCGGTGCTGTTCATGTCGTTATATTCAACTTTGATGCCCGGATAGAGCGACTCAAAGCCTTTAATCAACGGGCCAGCAGCCTTAGTGTCAGTGGTTGAATACACCACCACTTTTCCCTCTTTTTTCGCCGCATCAATAACTTTCTGATACTCAGCGGGATAACCAGCAGGCACAGCGGCGAGCGCAGAGAAGGAGAGCCCAGCCATTACAGCGGTTGTTAAAAAACGCAGTGAGGTTTTCATACAGATCCTTTTGGTTACATTTGTTACAAGAATTTAACAGTAACCCATTGCGACCCCGATGCAATCCGCTCTGTAAAGTTTTTACAGCTTTTGTGACCTTAGTTAAATTATTCATTTCTTCGATAAATTATTTCACTCTCACTATTGGACTAATAAATCATTTTTCAGGGATGCGCTCATGGAATCCTTAATTGAACATTAAGAAAGAGATTCATTTATTCAGTTTTCAGAAAAAGATAATCACAAGCGGAAAAACTATTTTTCCCTTTTAAGGGAGATTTAAGTTTACCCGGTCATCATGAGCGCAATATGTTGACGGGGAAACCGATCATGACTGACACCTTCTCAGAATTAAAAGCGAAAGTACCGCAAGCCACGTTGTTGTTTTGGGTGCTAAAAATGATGTCGACGACGGTCGGTGAAACCGGCGCTGACTGGATCAACTTTGGGCTGGGCTTTGGGCTTACCGGCACATCCCTTATTTCTGCACTGCTGTTTTTATTCATCCTGCTATTTCAGTTGCGCGCACCCCGTTATATCCCATGGCTTTATTGGCTGACGGTGTTAATGGTGAGCATTACCGGGACCTTACTCACTGACTATTTGACCGATCAAATGCAGGTGCCACTGCTCTATTCAGTGGCGATGTTTGGATCGGGCCTGGTGATGGTGTTGATGTTTTGGCATCGCACTGAAGGCACGCTGGAATTCTCATCCATCAATACCAAAGGTCGTGAAATCTATTACTGGCTCGCCATTATGATCACCTTCGCGTTTGGTACGGCGCTGGGTGATGCGTTAGCAGAAAGATTATCGCTTGGTTACCTGACCACCACCTTGCTGTTTGCGGTGCTGATTGCGGCAACTGCGGCGCTCTGGCGTATCGGCAGGCTCAGCAGCGTGGCCTGTTTCTGGACGGTTTATGTGCTGACGCGCCCATTAGGCGCCTCCCTCGCCGATCTGTTCTCTCAACCGATTAAAGAGGGCGGATTGGGTTACGGCACCACGCCGGTCAATATTATTTTCCTGCTGGCGATGGCGATATTAATCGGCGCATCAACACTCTACGGCCACTCTTCGCGCCAGATATCTAAACTCTAACCCGATCAGGAATGAATATATGCTTCAGCATCTGATGGATTATCTCTCGGGCAGTCACCTGATTGCCCTGGTTAACGCCGACCCGTTGTGGGTGGTGGCGATCGTTGCGGTGATGATTTTATGTGAAACCGGTTTAGTCATTTTACCGTTTCTGCCAGGTGATTCGTTGTTATTCACCACAGGCGCCTTTTTACCGGCCACCTCTCTTTCACCTGTCACGGTGATCGCCCTGTTAACCGTTGCCGCGTTTATCGGCGATACGCTGAATTACCATATTGGCAAAGGTGCGGTGGGGCGGTTTATTTTACGGCGCCAGTGGCTGAAAGTTCAGCATCGTGAAAAGACGGAAGCCTTCTTTCGCAAATATGGCGCCGCCACCGTGTTTATCGGTCGCTTCGTGCCGATTGTGCGGACGCTCGCGCCGTTTATTGCCGGCCTGTCATCCATGCCTCGTTCGACATTCCTGCTGTGGAACTTCGCCGGTGGACTGGCCTGGTGTGGCGGTTTTATTGCGCTCGGTTATTTCCTTGGCGATATGCCCTGGGTGCGCGATCACCGCGAGTGGCTGGCGCTCGGCATCATTGGCGTTTCACTGCTGCCGGTGCTGACTGCGGTGATACGTCCTGCTCAGCAGGAAGAGTCATGAGAGTGTTGCTGGTCGAGGATGACCGCATGATCGGGGATGCGGTCTATGCGGCGCTAAAGGATGCCGCCTACGCCGCCGACTGGGTACGTGATGGCGAGCAGGCGCTGCTGAGTCTGGCCACGCACAGCTACGATTTGGTGCTGCTCGATCTGGGGTTACCGCGTCGCGATGGCGTGGAAGTGCTGCAACAACTGCGTCTGCAGGGCAACCAGGTGCCACTACTGATCGTTACCGCGCGCGATGCGCTGGAGGATCGTCTGAATGGCCTGGACGCGGGTGCCGACGATTATGTGCTCAAGCCCTTTGCCATGAGTGAACTGCTGGCGCGTGCGCGTGCGGTGATGCGGCGCAAAGCAGGGAATGCCGCGCCATTGATGAGCAATGGGTTCTTGACCCTCAATCCCGCAACCCGGCAGGTGTGTCATCTTCAACGCGATGAAACCCACACGCTATCTGCCCGTGAGTATGCCCTGTTGCAGGCGTTAATCGCCCAGCCCGGTCAGATTTTTTCGCGCAGCGAGCTAGAAAGCAAAATTTACGGCTGGGGCGAAGAGGTTGAGAGCAACGCGATTGAGTACTTCATTCATTCGCTGCGTAAAAAGCTCGGTAGTGATGCGATTCAGAACGTGCGGGGCGTGGGATGGAAAGTCTCAAAAGACGCCTGAGTGAATCAGTGCAATTACGTCTGTCGCTGGTTTTGTGTGTTGCCGTCGGCAGTATCGCTTTTCTTAGCGGAGTGTTGGGTTTTCTCTCTGCCTGGGATGAAGCGCATGAGTTGCAGGATTCGTCGCTGCAACAAATCGCCAGTCTGGCGAAAGATGGCATGTTGACGCCCGGTAAGAGCAGTTTCATCAGCCCGCCGCTACAGGATGAGGAGGGCTCGCGCATTGTGGTGCACTTCATCATGCCTGCTGCGGCGCCCGTCGCTGATTTTGTACTGCCTGCACAGCTTGAGGCGGGTTTTCACACGCTGAAAGTCAATCAACAACGCTATCGCGTGCTGATAGAAAACATGGCTGGTGGCGTGCGCGTCGCGGTGGCGCAACGTGCTTCGGTGCAGGAAAGCGTTGCACTCTCTTCGGCGCTACGCACCTTAGTGCCGTTCGGCATTCTTTTTCCGGTACTGCTGTATCTGATTGCTGATCTGGTGAAGAAGATTTTCCGCCCGATTCGCCAACTGGCGGCGGAGGTCGATCAGCAACGCGACAGTGCGTCAATGTCACTGAATGGTGCGACAATTCCGCATGAAATTCAGCCCTTTATCACTGCCATCAATCGCTTGCTACAACGGTCTTCTGATGCCATCACGCAGCAGCGACGTTTTGTTGCGGATGCCGCCCACGAACTTCGCTCACCGCTGACGGCGCTGATGCTGCAATCCGAACGGCTGGCAAGTAGCGAACTGCCGCCGGAGAGCCAGCATCGGCTAAGTGATTTGCGTGCAGGTATGCAACGCGCCAGTTGGCTGGTGGAGCAGTTGCTGACGCTGAGCCGCGCTCAAAGTGGTGAAGCCGGAGTGCTGCCGCCCGTGGAGCGCACACAGGTTTTTGCGGTGATGAAGCAGGTGATTGCCGATCTGCATCCGTTAGCTGAGCACAAAGCCCAGGATCTGGGGGTGCTCAGTATCAGCGATGCGGAGGTGATGGTGCGCCCCTCTGATCTCTATACCGCGTTGCGCAATCTGTTGCACAACGCCATCCACTACACGCCGGAGGGAGGATGCATCGATATCGCTATCGAACAGCATCCCCGCCAGGTGTTGATCACCATCGAAGACTCCGGTCCGGGTATTCCAGCCGATAAGCACCATCGGGTGTTTGACGCTTTTTATCGCATGGAAGGCAATGACGCCAACGGCTCAGGCTTAGGTTTGTCGATTGTCCACGCCATGCTGGTTCGCATGCAGGGTGAGGTGGCGCTATCAGCCGCCACGCGCTTCCCATCGGGTTTGAAGGTAAGTGTTTCCCTGCCACTGGCTTAATTGATTACAAGGAGATAGCGATGTTTCTGACATCTGAAAATGCGGAAAATATTAACGACACGGTTTTCCTGCTGCTGAATGCGCCGGCGCATGCATCGACGGCAATGCTGAGTTTTGGCAATGTCTGCGCGACGTGGCTGATATTTATCTACCCGCTGGCGTTGCTGGTTTACTGGTTTAGTTTCAACCGCAATCATCAGCAGGTGGCGTTGTCCGCTTTATTGACGTCACTGATAGCCTTAAGCATCAACGTGATCATCGGGGATTTCTTCCCGCATCCACGCCCCTTTATGGTGCCGATCGGCCACACCTTTATTTCCCACGTCGCAGACGCTTCATTCCCGAGCGATCATATGACACTGGCCTGTGCGATTACGATGAGCTTGTTATTTAGCCAACGGCAGATATCAGGTGCCGTGCTGCTGGTGCTCTTGCAGGGAAAGATGGATCTGCCCCGT
>NZ_CAJCKS010000201.1:0-7888 GCF_903970985.1 Pantoea sp. ME81
TTGTAAGCCGCCGCAATAGCCTGCACAGAGGCGTAAGCGTACAGGGTGTAACCTTCCGGTTCGAAGCCACTGGCGCGGAACTTCTCAATCACCGCTTTGCCATCCGGAATGGTGCGCGGGTCATTTCACCGCTTCAGCGGCGGCCAAGTCCAGCCCGCGCGTGGGCTGGTACACCACGATGATCGAGGCATCTTGTGCCATGGCACGCGCAACAACGATTTTTTGCTGATTACCGCCCGATAACGAACGGGCCGGGCTGGCGTGTGAATGGGTACGGATATCGGATTGGTCGATCATTTCGCGGGCGCGCTGCGCAATCGCTGAATGGTCGAGTAGCCCGAAGCGGCGATAGTGTCCCTGCATAATGTCGGGATAGAGCAGATTGTGAGACACCGGCAGATCGAGGGATAACCCTTCGTGATGACGGTCTTGTGGCACCAGCGCCAGCGTTACCTGTGCATCACTGCGTTGAATTTCACCGCTGTCCGGAACAGACTCCCCGGCCAGTAGCGCAAACAGTTCGCTTTGACCATTACCTTCCACACCCGCTACGCCCACCACCTCGCGCGCCGCTAAGCTGAGGTTAATGTCATGCAAACCCGGCGAGCCGCTGCCCGGGCGTACATTCACCCCTTGAATCTTCAGCTGTTCTCCGCCCGCAAGACGCTGCGCGCCCAACCGTGTGCCGCTGCTGACAGTGCGGCCCACAATTTTTTCGACCAACTGTTCTGCGCTGCACGCCGCCGTCAGTCCGCTGCCGTTGGTTTTACCGCGACGCAACACCGTATAGCGATCGGCGTGGGCCAGCACTTCATCGACGTTATGCGTCACCACCGCCACCGCCGTGCCTCTATCACTGATGCGGCGCAACGTGGCGTAAAGTGCGCGGATTTCAACCGGCGTAAGAATGGTGGAGGGTTCATCCAGCAAGAGCACGCGCGTGTCATTCACCAGCGCCTTGAGGATTTCCACGCGCTGCTGTAATGCCAGCGGTAAATGCCCCACAATCGCGTTAGGGTCGAGATCTACGCCATAGCGTTGCATAAAGGCGCGAATCTCTGCGTGACGCCGTAACGTTTTTCGCTGCACGCCTCGCGCCACCAGCGCCAGATTCTCGGCCACGCTAAACGGTGCTACCAGCTTGAAGTGCTGATGCACCATACCAATACCATTAGCGATGGCATCTGCCGGTCGCCGATGAATCACCTGCCGTCCGCCCATCAGTACCCCGCCAGCGCTGGGTTCGTGCACGCCGTACAGAATGTTCATCAGCGTGGATTTGCCCGCTCCGTTCTCCCCCAACAGCGCATGAATCTCACCGGGAAACAGCGACAGTGACACGTTCTCCAGCGCCACGAAGCCATTGGGATAGCGCTTCGAAACATGATCGAGTTCGATAAGCGGGCTGCTCATGCGCTACTCCTCAATCTTAACTTTGCCAGACTTCAGGTCAGCGATGACCTGGAACACCTTGTCCTGCACTGATTTATCAACGTGCGCAAACGGCGTCGAAAGCGTCCAGCCATTGGTGGAGAGGTTCTCGGTGATGATGCGGTTACCTAATTGGTGATCGGCATAGTGTTTGCCAATATCCGCATAGGATTTTTCAAAGTTCATCACCGTTGAGGTCATGATTGAGTTCGGGAAGGATTTCGATTGATCGGTGTAGGAACCGATGGTCAGCACGCCCTCTTCATCCGCCGCCTGCTGGATACCCGCGTCGGCGGTATCCGCAGAAGGAATCACAAAGTCTGCACCGCGTGCGATGGCGCCAGTGGCGATCTCTTTGGCACGCGCAACATCGGTAAATGAACCGACATAGGCAGAATCCACCTGCACCTTCGGGTTCACGTAGGCAGCACCTTTCTTGATGAACTGCACGGTGCGTTCCGCAGACGGAATAGGTTCACCGCTGATCACCGCGATGTGCCCGTTTTTGCTGGCGCTGGCGGCTAATGCGCCGAGCACAAAGCCGTATTCATCCCAATCCACGGACCACGCCGAATAGTTTGGCAAGTTGGCGGTAGACCCCTCGTAGGAATACAACACGAACTGGGTGTTCGGGAACGATGGCGCGACTTCTTTGATGGCCGCTGAATATCCCGAAGAGTGCGCGATGATTAACTTCACGCCATCGGAAGCCAGTTGACGTAATACCGACGGAGCCGCTTCATAAGTGGTGTGCTCAAGATAGCTGGGCGCAAAGCCCTGTTTATCCGCCATGGATTTAAACGCGGCATAGCCCGCCATATCCCAGGAACCCTGTGTCACCGTTTGCGTGAACAGACCTGCCACGCGCGGTTTGCTCTCATCCGCCTGAATTGCACTGCTCGCCAATACCGCAGCCACAGCAACAGCCATCATCATCTTTATTCTCATCATTTGACTCCCGGTAAAGTGATTTACGTTTTGGCAGGGGAATTCCCCTACGAAGCGGTCATGGATTTTTGATAGGCGCGTGCATGGGTATTCACGCCGTGATGCTCCAGCACTTCCAGCACGTCGGTACCGACAATGCGCAGGTCATCGATAAAGTCCGGCACGATCACCGTCACGCCATCCAGCTGTGCGCCCTTCACAATCGCTGCCAGCTTGTTGCCGATGGTTTCTGCTGACCCCACCAGCGCGGCACGCGTCATGGAGTTACGCTGTTCCCCCTGCGAAACAAAGCGCTGCGCCATGGTGTTCTGTTTAAAGCTCTTATCACCGGAGTACTCGCGTGTCTGATTATCAAGCGCGATGGTGTCGACACCGGCGTCATACAGCGCCACACGTTCACGTGCTTCTGCATCGGTGGCGCCCGGTACGATGGTGAACAAGCCGTAGGTTTTGAAATCCGGTTTGCCTTGCTGCAATGCCAGCTCTTTGGCACGCAATCCGGTTTTGATGAAATCATCATGATCGGAACCCAGCATAAAACTGCCGGTGCAGTGCTCCATGGTGAACAGGAAACCGCGATCCGAAGCGCCCGCGCAGATAATCGGCGGCGGCGAAACCGGTTTAGGATTCGACATGCAGTCGGTCAGCTGATAATGCTTGCCCTGATGATCGACACGATCCTCGGTCCACAAGCGCTTCAGCACCGTCAGCCACTCAGCCGCCAGTTCATAACGCTCGGCGTGGTCGAGATCCATCCATAAGCCCATCTGTCCCTGATCGGTTGGGTTCGAACCCGATACGATGTTGAGGCCAAAACGTCCTTTGGAGATTTGATCCAACACGGCGCTCATTTTGGCTACCACCGCAGGGTGAAACACCATGGTGTGCACCGTGCCCCAAACACCAATCCGGCTGGTGGCTTCGGCCAGGCCCGCCATGGTGGTTAAACTTTCCAGCGTGACATCCCAGTGTTGCGAAGGACCGCCGTAGCCGCGCCACTTCGCCATCGACAGGGCAAAATCAAACCCCAGTTGCTCCGCCAGAATCGTCACTTGTTTGTTGTAGTCGTAGGTGGCTGGCAGCTGCGGGCTGGTGGTTGAGGTGATCCAGCCGCCGTTGCCCACCGGCAGAAACACGCCGAATTCCACATTGCGTTGATCAGATTGGCTCATGTGACACTCCTTCATTCATTACGCTGACGCGTGAATGCCCGCGAGAAACTCGAGCGTAATTTGGTTGAATAATGACGTTTCGCTTTCGGAGAAGCTGTGGCCACCCTGTGGCACAATTTTCAGTTCTGCGCCGGGGATGTGTTGCGCGAGAAAACGCGACTGATAGGGCGGCGTCAGGATGTCATCCTGTGCACACAACACCAGCGTTGGCGTTTGAATGGCTGCCAGTTGCGCGGTGGCGTCATGCGCCATGATGGCGTCGATACGGCTGAGCACCACATCACGAGCGGGAAAGCGGGTTGCTGAGGCCAGCAGTCCCGGTGACAGGCTCTCCGCATGGGTTTTGATATGCTCAGGCGGATACAGGAACAGCGCACTACCGTGCACATACTCTTCCATAGTGCTGCCGAGCAGCAACGCACGGCGCATACGGAAACACCAGTTAAAATGACTGTCCGATTTTGCCCAGCTGGCATATTGCACCATGCCGGAAAGCAACTCAGGATGGCGCGAGGCCAGCAGCTGACCAATCGCGCCACCGGTTGAATGACCAATCAACGCAGGTCTCTCCAGTTTCAGTACAGTAATCAGCGCCAGCAAATCCTCGACCAACGTGTCGATACTGTATGGCCCGGCTGGATGATCTGAGCTGCCTGCACCGCGTTGATCGTAAGTCACCACGGTGTAGTGCTGGGCAAAAGCCGCCAGTTGCGGCTGCCAGTACGCGGCCGTGCCGCCGAGTCCTGACACAAAAATAAGCGCCGGACCTGTTCCCTCGATGTCGTAATGCGTTCGAATTCCGTTAGTCATGATGTCCGGCATGTTTTTCCCCTGGTTGGCGACAAGCATTCACTTCTGGTGTGTAAACTCTGCGATTGAAAATAAATACCACGCAATTTCGGGCTATCCGTAATATCGAATGCAGCACGCTGTGTTGCCACTTTTAGAACACCAAAAACCAACGCATTAACCCGGTCAATTTCCTCGATTTTTAATTTATGGATAAGGGAAAATTATGACGATAACGGATGAATTCATGTTTAATTGAATTCCCGACACACATGTTTAAGGAATTGGTGAGCAGCAAAAGAGAGTGTACGGTCACGATGGACACATATTTCAATGTTGGCGGATTCCATTGCTTCATTATCAATGGGGATTGCACGCAGCATATTTTGTTCGATTTCGCGGGCAGCAATCTGCTTCGGACCGATGGTCAGTGTACGCCCGGCGATCGCCATAGCTTTGGTGAGTTCCAGGTTGTTGGTATTCACGATCGAGTGCGGATGGAGATGCAGGCTGCGCGTGACTTTATCGAAGGTTTGTCGCATGCCAAAACTGGAGACCGGCAGCGCAATCGGATAAAAACAAATATCTTCCAGACTCAGGGATTGATGTTGTGCCAGGGGATGACCGGGTGAAACCAGGCACTGAATGGGTGCAGCGCAGCGTTTAATCACTTCTATTCCAGGGCGGTCACCCATGTTAAACACAATACCAATATCGATTTCATCGCGAATAATCGCTTCTATCGTGCGGTCGGACGATTCACTATTAATCGAAAACTGTATCGCCGGGTAATTTTCATTAAAGTCCGTCATGATGCGCGGTAAAATCGCCTGCACCACTGCTTCAATCACCCATATTTTGACTTCACCTTCACGCAAACCTTTTAAATTCTTTATCGACTCATGAATACGGTCGAGATCGCGACACATCTTACGCGTGAAACCTTCAAGCAGTGTCCCCGCTGGTGTTAATCGAATCCCTGTATTGGTGCGTTCCAGCAACATCACACCCAGTGTGTGCTCCAGTAGTGCAATCTGCCGACTGATAGCGGATGGCGCAACGTGCAGGCGGTCTGCGGCACGGCGTATCGATCCCGTCGCAGCGACTTCATTGAAATACTTATAGGTATTGAGGTTCACAGCTTTCTCCAGCAAGTCACGGCATTGATCGCTGGTGATGATGCAAGAGTTATTCCAGGAACTGACCTGCCCACTCGCCATCGGCTTACACAAAACAGGGTTGACACGGATTTTACAAATCGAAATAATCTGAATACATCATGTATACATGAAATATACCTAGAAACATAAGTCACACATTTTTTAGCAATGCGTAACGTCGCTATCTGGCCCGAATTCAGGCAGCGCAGGCAATTTTTAGAACAACTTATCTGCATCGAGGAGTCTTTTTTCATGGGTATTTCCAGAAGGAAATTGTTGGTGGGCACAGGAATCGGTGCCGGAGTCATTGCCGCGGGCGGTGGCGCAACGCTGTTGACAGACAATCTGCCGAACGATCCTGAATCGTTACTGCGCATTGATGCACTGCCTTCCGATGACCCCACGCCAGGTTGGTTCCACACCAGCCAGAAGCGTATTCCTAAGCCCGCGCTGGTCGGTGATGCCAAAGCGCCATGGGTGGTGATCGGCGGCGGTTTTGCTGGTCTGGCAGCCGCGCGTCGTCTGGCGCTGAACTTCCCTAACGATCAGGTGATTCTGGTCGAAGCCCAACAGGTTGGTTTTGGCACTTCTGGACGTAACGCGGGTTTCCTGATCGACGTGCCGCACGACATCAGCGCACCGGATTACATCGGCGATAAAACCGTTGCCCGCAATATCCTCAATCTGAACCAGACCGGCCAGCGCATCCTGAAGGACCTGGTGGAGGAGCATAATATTACCGACGCGCATATGCGCCACTCCGGTAAATATCAGGCAGCCGTTGAAGACAGCGGCATGGCGGTGCTGGATGCCTATCGCGGTGGCCTTGAAGCTTTAGGTGAGAAGTGCAAAATCATCGAAGGCAGTGCGCTGAAAGATATTTTCGGCACCAGCTTCTATCGCAAAGCGCTCTATACGCCGGGTACCATTCTGGTTCAGCCTTCAGGACTGGTGAAAGGTCTGGCAGACAGCTTGCCGGAAAACGTCACCCTGTATGAAGATACTGCCATCACCGCGGTTGAGTATGAACCGCAGATCGTGTTGCATCATGCGACCGGCCGCATCACTGCCGATAAGCTGATTCTGGGCAATAACGCCTTTGGTACCCACTTTGGCTTTGGCCCACGCACCATTTTCCCGATTTTCACCTACGGCAGCCTGACCCGCCCGCTGACCAAGTCCGAGCAGGACAGCATTGGCGGTGAGGATTTCTGGGGCATTATTCCAGCGGACCCGTTTGGCAGCACTTCGCGACGTACCCATGACAATCGCATCCTGATTCGCAACAGCTTCAGCTTCAACGAAGATGGACGCCATAAGCCGGGCTACACCGAGAAGTATCGTCAAACCCATCGCCAGTCATTTGAACGTCGCTATCCAACGTTGAAAGATGTGCCTTTCGAACACACCTGGGGCGGTGGCCTGGGGATGACGCGCAACGGTTCCAGCCTGTTTGGCGAACTGCGCAAGAATGTGTATGGCGCGCTGGGCTGCAATGGTCTCGGCACGGTACGCTGTACCGCCATGGGCACCATGCTGGCCGACTGGCTGGCGGGTAAACGCAACGATACCATTGATTACCTGCTGTCACTGCCGAAGCCAGAGTGGAATCCGCCAGATCCCCTCCTGACCATGGGCGTGAACTTCACGCTGCGCCGTGGGATGCATAATGCGGGGTTAGAGGCGTAAAATGGATAAGCTGCATTCCGCGTGAATGCAGCCTTTAATCAAAGGTCCAACGCCTTCATCTTACGCCACAGGGTTGTTGTACTGATACCAAGTAGCTTCGCCGCTAGCGCGCGATTTTTATTACTCTGCTTCAAAGCTTGTCGAATTCTTGAGGCTTCATCGAGTTCATGCTCAATTTCATCCCCCATCAATGACATGCGTGCCGAATCCTGCAATGCCAGTAAAAGCATGGGCATATCCACTTGCTCGCCTTGCGCCATCACAGCAAGTCGCTCGACGATATTGCTGAGTTGACGAATATTTCCAGGCCAGTCCAGTTGGCAAAGATGAGTTAACGCGGCCGAATTGAGACGAATGTTCGGCAGTTTTTGTGACTGGATGATAAACGCGATCAGCTCTGGGATGTCCAGTCGTCGTTTTCGCAAGGGTGGCAAGAATAAAGGCAAGACGCAGATACGATAGTAAAAATCCTCACGAAAACGGCCCTGACGTATTAACGCGGGAAGGTCCTTGTTACTGGCGGTAATAATGCGGATATCTACCGGCGTGACTTTGCTATCGCCAATGCGCATGACTTTACGTTCCTGGATGGTACGTAAAAGCTTTAATTGAATTTCAGGAGAGGTTTCGCTGATTTCATCTAAAAATATTGTCCCGGTATGAGCCATTTCAAACATCCCGGCTTTGCCTTCACTTAAT
>NZ_CAJCKS010000202.1:0-7794 GCF_903970985.1 Pantoea sp. ME81
GTGAAAACTCGCGAGGCGCAGCTGCATGATGACAACGTCAATGCCCAGTTGATGGCCGATGCGCTGCATCGCTGGCAGATCGATGTCAGTGCCAGCCAGCTCAACTGGCATCAGGTTGAGGCGCTGCATTTACAGCAGCGCGATCCCACGCAACCCGCCAGCTAAACCACGCACTGATGCTGATGAGCCGCTTCGCCCTTTATTCGCATCGAATTATCAAGGAGCCTGAATGAAACCCCATTCCGACAGTTTCAACGGCTGGCAGGCGCGCAAACAGCAGCGTGTCACCGCTCAGGATGAGATGCGCCCCAGCCTGCTTGATCGTCTCACCGACGATCATCCCGAGCAGCAGAACATTGAGTTGGGGCGCCAGTCAGTGAGTCATCAAACCCTGCGCACTCAGGTTCTGCGCGATCTGCAGTGGCTGTTTAACTGCATCAACAACGAAAGCCAGCACGATCTCAAGCCGTGGCCGGAAGCACGTATGTCCGTGATCAACTTCGGACTAACGCCGCTGGCCGGTAAGCGCATGTCAGAGATTGAGTGGGACGATGTGCGCACGGCGCTGCGACGCGCCATGCTGCAGTTTGAGCCGCGCATCATCCCGCATGATTTGCAGATTCGCTGCCTGACCGACGTTAACGCCCTTAACAATCACAACACCCTCTCCATCGAAATCAGCGGCAATTTGTGGTGCATTCCCTGGCCGCTGGCGTTTGTGTTTCGCACTGAACTCGATCTCGAACACAGCCGTTTTGACCTGAAGGACGCGGACGCATGAATCCACAACTGCTTGATTACTACAACCGCGAGTTAAACTACCTGCGCGAAATGGGCGCCGAGTTCGCCGATCGTTATCCCAAAGTGGCCGGACGTTTGGGCATGCAAGGTATTGAGGTCTCGGATCCTTACATTGAACGCCTGATGGAAGGTTTTGCCTTTCTCACCTCGCGCGTGCAGCTCAAAATGGATGCGGAGTTTCCACGCTTCACCGAGCAGTTGCTGGAGATGATCTACCCCAATTATCTGGCGCCCACCCCCTCCATGGCGATCGTCGAGTTTCAGCCGGATCACATGAAAGGCAAGATCAGCAGCGGCTTCTCAATTCCACGCGGCTCGCTGATTGAGAATCAGGCGATGAAAAGCAAAGGCGTCAGCTGTAAATACCGCACCGCGCATGATGTCACGCTGCTGCCACTGCAACTGCGTGAAGTCTCGCTCGGTGGCATCCCGGCTAATCTGCCCGTTTCCGCTGCTCAACTCTCTCAACGTGGTGCGGTGCGCGCGCTGCGTATCCGGTTGCAAACCACAGGCAACATCCCGCTGCATCAGCTGGAGATGGAAGATGTGCGCTTCCATCTTAGCGGAGCCGATCTGCCTGCCACTGAGCTGATGGAACTGCTGATGGCGCACTGTGTCGGCGTGCTGTATCGCAGCCTGGACAACGCTCAACACTTGCTACTGGAACCGGAAGCCCTGCATCAGCAAGGATTCGCTGCCGAAGAGGCGCTGCTGCCTGATGACCTGCGCAACTTCACTGGCTATCGCTTATTACAGGAGTACTTCGCGTTTCCGGCGCGTTTCCTGTTCTTCCGCACCAGCGGGTTGCAGCCGTTAGTGAAACAGCTGCGCGGTGCCACCGAAATGGAAATCGTGCTGCTGTTGGATAAAGCCGACGACGATCTGGAAAGCGTGGTGGATGTGTCGCATCTGGCGCTGCATTGCACGCCAGCGATCAACCTGTTTCCGCGGGTTGCTGAACGTATCCAGCTTACCGAGGGCCGCAATGACTACCACCTGGTGGTCGATAACACCAACCCGCTCGAATATGAAGTGTACAGCGTCAATCGCCTGTACGGCAGCGGCCAGTCGTTGCATGAAGAACAGGTATTCCGCCCGTTCTGGCACAGCTTTGGCAGCGATCACGGCAATTACGGAGCCTACTTTTCGCAACGGCGCGAAGCACGCACGCTGTCGGATCAGGCCAAAATTTACGGCACGCGCACCGGTTATGCCGGTTCAGAGCTGTTTGTTACCCTGGTGGATGAGCAGCAATCCCCCTGGTCCGAAGCGGTGCAGTATGTGATGGCCGATGTGCTGTGCACCAATCGCGACTTACCGCTGTTGCTCAAACAGCAAGGTATGGATCAGTTCACCCTGCCCACCTCAGCGCCGGTGCTGGGTATTCATCTGCGCAAAGGACCGAGCGCGCCACGGCCGGCGCTGGCCGCCGGTGCCACCGCATGGCGCCTGATCAGTCAACTGCAGCTTAATTACCTCAGCTTGATGGAAAGCGACGGCGATCAGGGTGCGGCCTCACTGCGTCAGCTGCTGTCGCTGTATGCCGATACCGCAGAAGCCGCCACCTCGCGCCAGATTGAAGGCGTGCGCCATTGTGAAATGCGCCCGGTGTTTCGCCGCGTGCCCGAACCGGGGCCGATTGTCTTCGCGCGGGGGATTGCCATTACCCTGACCATCGACGAACAAGCGTTTGGTGGTGCCAGTCCGTGGGTGCTCGGCAGCGTGTTAGCGACACTGTTCCGCCGCATGGTCGCCATCAACACTTTTACCGAGCTAACGATGAACAGCAGCCAGCGCGGAGAAATAGGTTACTGGCCGCCGCAAATGGGCAAGAGGTCATTGCTATGACCACGCTACGTAAAAGCTGGCGTATTGCCTGCCGCCTGCCGGATGATTTCTGGCAGCAACGCCGCGCGGCCCCTTTCCAGCATGACCTGTTTCAACTGCTGCGTCGTCTTGATGCGCAAGCGGGCAGCGCGTGGCAACTGGGACGCGCGCCGCTGCCGCGCAATGAACCGCTGCGTCTGGGACAATCGCCATCACTGGCCTTCGCCCCGTCGACCTTAGCGGGCATTCGCCAGCGTAGCAGCGATGATCTGCACGAGGTGGATATCTGGAGTTTTGGCCTGTTTGGGCCTAATGGTCCTTTGCCACTGCACCTCACGGAGTATGCCCATGAGCGCGTAACCCATTTCGGCGACCGCAGCATGGTGGCCTTCTGTAATCTGTTCCATCACCGCCTTATCCTGCTGTTTTACCGCGCCTGGGCGGATGCGCAGCCCGCCATTGCCCTCGATCGTCCGGATCGTCATCAGTTCAATCACTATCTCTCCTGCTTAACCGGCGTCGGCCAACCGGCGCTGCAGCAGGATCGCGGCAGTCTCAATGAGCATGCGCGCTATGCCCTGGCTGGCCACTTCACCCGGCAGACTCACGACGGCGAAGGGTTAACCCGCAGCCTGAGCTGGTATCTACAGGTGCCTGTCGCAATCAAACACAACATTCCGCAGTGGATGCGCATTGGCGAACGCGAACAGGCCCAGTTGCGCGCGGGTAAACATGCGCCGCGCCTCGGTGAAACCGCGTTTCTTGGCGGCGCAGTGCGCGACATTCAACACAAGTTTCGCCTGCGCCTGGGCCCGCTGCGCCTCAAGGATTATCAGCAACTGCTGCCGCGCGCGCGCCATGCCCTGCAGGTGGTGGATTGGGTACGCCACTACCTGGGTAACGAATACAACTGGGAAGTGCAGCTGGAACTGCACAGAGACGATGTGGCAGGCGTGGCCCTCGGGGGCGAACAACCGCTCGGCTATACCAGCTGGCTTGGCGAGCAGCCTGATGCACGCCACCGTGATGATTTGATTTACCAGCCAGATGCCCGGCACTGATGAATCGTGCGTTTGATCGCACGCCATTCGCCTTTTTCGCCCAAACCTGTCGGGCCGCTATGTATGGCGCCCCGGGAAAAATTTCGCGTAGATAAGGGAACACCATGTCAGATATTCGTCGCAACGTTCTGTTTAGCAAATTGAATCGCACCCTGTTCACCTCACTGGAAAGTGCCACCGCGTTTTGCAAATTACGTGGAAATCCGTATGTCGAACTGGTGCATTGGCTGCATCAACTCTGGCAACAACCCAACAGCGACTTACAACAGATTGCGCGACGTTTTGAACTGGATGACGCGCAACTCAGCAGTGATTTGGTTAGCGCTCTGGATCGCCTGCCGCGCGGAGCCAGTGCCGTGGCGGATCTCGCGGAACATATCGATAACGCCGTGGAACGTGCCTGGATCTACTGCTCGCTCAGCGTGGGAGAGACTCAGATTCGCGGCGGGCATTTGTTGCTCGCCTTGTTGAAAACGGTGGCATTACGTCATGTTGTGATGGCGATCTCCGGCGAATTTGGCCGCATCAGCGCCGATCGTTTGCTGGAGTCCTTTAGCGATTACATTCAGTCCAGCGATGAACAGCAGCAGAACATAAGTGACAACGTCACTCAATCTACATCGGTTAATACCAGCGGCGAAAATGTGCTGGCGAAATATGGCCGCGATCTCACCGCTGAAGCGCGCGCCGGGAACATCGATCCGGTGGTCGGCCGCGATGAAGAGATTCGTCAAATGATCGATATCCTGTTGCGCCGTCGCCAGAACAATCCGCTGCTGACCGGTGAAGCTGGCGTGGGTAAAACCGCGCTGGCAGAAGGTCTGGCGCAGTGTATCGCCAGCGGCAATGTGCCCCCGCCGCTCCAGCAGGTGCAACTGTGGCTGCTGGATATCGGCTTACTGCAGGCCGGCGCCTCAGTGAAAGGTGAATTTGAAGCGCGCCTGCAGGCGGTGATCAACCAGGTGCAATCCAGCCCACAGCCGATTGTGTTGTTTATCGATGAAATCCATACGCTGGTGGGCGCTGGCGGCCAGCAAGGCACGGGCGATGCCGCTAACTTGTTGAAACCGGCGTTAGCGCGCGGACAGCTGCGTACCGTGGGTGCCACCACCTGGGCGGAGTACAAAAAGTACATCGAAAAAGATCCGGCGCTGACCCGACGCTTCCAGCCGGTGCAGGTGGCAGAACCGGATGAGCAAACTGCGATTTTAATGCTGCGCCACCTGGCTCAGCCCCTGTCGCAACATCATCAGGTACTGTTGCTGGATGAAGCGTTACAGAGCGCGGTACGCCTTTCACAACGCTACATCCCGGCCCGCCAGCTGCCCGACAAAGCCATTGCCCTGCTGGATACCGCTTGCGCCCGCGTGGCGGTGAGCTTGCACCATCAACCGCCAGAGCTAGCATTTTGCCGTCAGCAGCTGGCAGCACTGCAGCTTGAAATTGACATCGCCGAACGTGAAGCCCGCCTCGGCTTCGACTCCGCCCCTGTGCGAATCGCCAAAGCACAACAGCAGCAAGTGATCTTGCAAGATGAAGAGCAGCAGTTGGATCTGCGCTGGCAACAGGCGCTGGCTCTGACCCAGCAGCTGAGTGCGCTGCGTGCAGAGCTGCTGGTCGATCAGGATGCCGAACGCAGCGCGCGCTACCAGGCGCTACAGCAGCAGCTGGACGACCTGCAAGGCGATACGCCACTGACCTTCCCGGCTGTCGACAGCAGCGTGGTGGCCAGTGTGGTCGCCGACTGGACCAGTATCCCACTTGGCCGCATGCTGCAAAGTGAACGCGATGCGGTGCTCAATCTTGCCGATACGCTGGCACAGCGGGTCATCGGTCAGCAATCGGCGCTCAACGCCATCGCGCAGCGCATCCAGACATCGCGCGCCGAACTCGACGATCCCGGCAAACCCATTGGCGTATTTATGCTGTGTGGCCCATCAGGCACCGGTAAGACCGAGACAGCACTGGCGCTGGCCGAGACCTTGTACGGCGGCGAACAGAATCTGATCACCATCAACATGAGTGAATTCCAGGAAGCGCACAGCGTCTCCACGCTCAAAGGCGCACCGCCGGGCTATGTCGGTTATGGCGAAGGCGGTGTGCTCACTGAAGCGGTACGTCGTCGCCCCTACAGCGTGGTGTTGCTGGATGAAATCGAAAAAGCGCACCCAGACGTGCACGAAATCTTCTTCCAGGTATTCGATAAAGGCTGGATGGAGGATGGCGAAGGTCGACGCATCGATTTCCGCAACACGGTGATCATTCTGACCTCGAACATCGGCAGTGATGAGCTGGCGCACGCCTGCTCTCAGACTGAAGTACAGCCGGACACGGAGACAATGAACCGCCTGCTACGCGCGCCGCTGCGCGAAGTCTTCCCCGCCGCACTGCTGGGCCGTCTGGCGGTGATTCCGTACGTGCCGCTCAGCGATGCCATGCTGATCCGCATTATCGATCTGCGGCTGGCAAAAATTCAACAGCGCTTACTCGATCGCCACGCCATCACCGCCGAGTTTGCCCCGGCCGTGGCACAACAAATTATGCAGCGCTGCACCGAAGGGGAATCCGGTGGACGCATGGTGGACGCCGTACTATCGCAGACACTGTTGCCACAAATCAGCTGTCAGTTGCTGAGTGAAGCTGCCGCAACGACGCCGCGTCGGCTGCGGGTGGATTATCAACAGACGGCTTTCCAGCTGGAATTCAGTGTGGAGGCAGAACATGAGTGAAGCCAGCAACAACACCGCATCTCAGGCGCTGCCCATCGGTTATCGCTTTAACGAGTATGAAATCCAGCAGGTAATTGGTGAAGGCGGTTTCGGCATTGTCTATCGCGCCTGGGATAGCGAGTTGGATCGTACTGTGGCCATCAAAGAGTTTATGCCGGCTTCAATTGCGCTGCGTGATGAGAATCATCATCTGCTGTTGCGCAGTGAGCGCTTTATGCGCCTCTATCAAGCGGGTTTAAACAGCTTTATGCAGGAAGCCAAAACCCTCGGGCGCTTTAACCATCCACATCTGTTGCACGTGCTGCGCTTCTGGCAAGCCAACGACACCGCCTATATGGTGACGCAGTTCTATCAGGGTGAAACGCTGAAAAGTCGCTACCTGCGTGATTTTACCCCCTGCAGTGAAGAGGCGATGCGCGACATGCTGCCGCCACTGTTGAGCGCGTTGAAAACCCTGCATGATCACGACTATCTGCATCGCGACATCGCACCGGACAATATTTTGCTGCAACAGGATGGCGCGCCGGTGCTGCTGGATTTCGGTTCAGCGTGCAAAACCATCGGACATCTGACGGATAAAACCGAGATCATGCTGAAGCCGGGTTATGCGCCGATTGAACAGTACAGTGAAGGACGCGATGGCGATCAGGGCCCGTGGACCGATATCTATGCACTGGGCGCGGTATTGCATACGCTGATTTGCGGCGAGGCACCGCCGGTAAGCGTGGTGCGTTCGCTGAGTGATAGTTATCAGCCGCTGGCTGAACGGGAGCTGAGCGGTTATTCCCGCGGTTTGCTGCATACCATCGACCAGATGCTGGCCTGCGAACCCGAGCAGCGCCCGCAGTCAATTGTCGCTCTGCGCGATCTGTTGGTGGAAAACGACCGTGAGGTGCAGTGTGATGCGCCAGAACCGGAACTGACCACTGCGCGCGAAGAAACCTTGTTGCCTGCAGTGGTGGTGCCGGAGATAGCCATGTCTGAACCGGCTATCGTGACGCCACGCACACGGCGTCCACTGTGGATTGGCGGCGGGATAGCCGCAGCGGGATTGGTGACCCTGCTTGCGGTACACGGACTGAAGAACAATAGCCCTCCACACGTGGCGGTCGCCCCAACAAAACCTGCGGTGGATGTGGCAGAACAAAAAGTGACGCCGTCACCTAAACCCGCTGTCGCGTCTGTCCCTGTTACGCCCGCGCAGATTTATCTGCGCGCAGCAGATGCCACCCAGCTGACTCAGGTGGAAATCAACGGTAAGGCGCAAAGCACGGATGATCAGGATGGCATGAAAAGGTTGAGTTTAGTTCCGGGAGACTATCAGTTGCAGGTGACGCTTAAGCAAGGCGGTCACTGGCAGCATACATTGCATATTG
>NZ_CAJCKS010000203.1:0-7721 GCF_903970985.1 Pantoea sp. ME81
GTTTCAGCATCTCATTAGCCAACGCCACACCGCCGGTTTCGGCCTGGCCAGCAGTGAAGGGCAGATCGGTTTGCAGCGTGTGTGGAATATGGTCAACGTCCATAAACTGACCGAACATCTTGCGGTTGCCGCCAATGCCGCCCAGGCTGGTTCCGGCGATATTCACGCCGTGGTAACCGCGAGCACGTCCGATAAATTTGGTTTTCGCCGGCTGGCCTTTGATGCGCCAGTAAGCGCGCGCCATCTTCACCGCCGTGTCTGCTGATTCCGAGCCCGATCCGGTGAAGAACACATGGTTTAGATCACCCGGCATATGCTGGGCAATCTTGTCTGCCAGCTGAAATGACAGCGGATGGCCGTACTGGAAGCCGGGCGAATAATCGAGCGTACCCAGTTGTTTCGCCACCGCCTGCTGGATTTCACTGCGGCAGTGGCCCGCGCCACAGGTCCATAAACCGGAAAGGCTATCAAAAATCTGCCGTCCTTTATCATCAGTCAGCCAGCGGCCTTGAGCGCCGACAATGATACGGGGATCGCGCTGGAAATTCCGGTTGGCAGTAAACGGCATCCAGTGCGCTTGCAGATTGAGATCGGTAGTGTTGACAGCATCAGACATGATGTTTCTCCAGACAGGTGTATGAAGAGTTTGCATTTAACGGTTAGTTAAGTTAAATCCCTATTAATTCATCTTCAGTTATTGATTTACTCACCTATATGAAAAGCAAATCGCTCGCGCAGGTCACCGACTTTGATCTCAAATTATTGCGCCTGTTTAAAACTGTGAATGAGAGCGGCAGCTTCTCTGCAGCAGAAAGTTTGTTGGGCATGACGCGATCGGCCATTAGCCTGCACATGGGCGATCTTGAGAAGCGACTTGGCATGCGATTGTGTCAACGCGGACGGGCGGGTTTTGCCTTAACCGAAGAAGGGCGTGAGATCCTGCGTCACAGCGAAAGTATGATGGCGGCTATCGAGCAGTTTCGCCTGCAGGTTAATCAGATGCACAAGCAGCTGCGCGGCGATTTGAATATCGGGATTATCAATAATCTGGTCACGCAACCACGCATGAAAATTACCCATGCGCTGGAGAAACTGCATGAGATAGGTCCCGATATTCGGCTGAATATCAGCATGATGACGGCCGCAGAGATTGAAAGAGGGCTGATGGATGGTCGCTTGCACGTCGGTGCGCTGCCAGTCACTTCGCCGATTTCCGGCCTGGATTACATGCCGTTATATGATGAGTGGTCGCAGCTTTACTGTAGCAACACCCATGCGTTGTTTTCCCTCGAGCCAGATGAAGCGCAACTGAAGGGATGTGATGCCATCGCACCCGCTTTTCGCATGACGGCAGAAGCGATTGCCATGCACCAGAAACTCAATTGCAATGCCACGGCAACCGACCGCGAAGGCATTGCCTTTTTGATTCTCACCGGCCGCTTTATCGGTTTCTTGCCTGACCACTATGCCGCACAGTGGGTGGAAAAAAAGATGATGCACGCCATCGCACCGGAACGTTTCCACTTCACCAGTAAGATCGCCGTGGTGACACGCAAAGGGCGCAGCCATAATGCCATTCTTGAACGATTTTTACAGGCGATTGATTGGGTATGAGTTTTACCACAAGGCGTAAAACGAACACGTTACTAGTTACAACATACTTTAAAGCTGCATCAATACGCTAAATGCCGGCTATTGTGCGTCATCAGTCTATAGGAAAGAAGGGAGCGTCAGTCACTGCAGAATATGACGAACCTCCCTGCTTTAAGTTGTAAAAGGGGGTGCATGATGCCGCAAGACGTGATCAACTGGGCTCAGATGACATTAAGCTTGAGTTACAGCGGCTGATTATGGCTTATCTGCAAAGCTAGCCAAAGAAGAGCAGGGTGACGAGAGCCACCCTGATATATACGGTTAGGCGCGCTTCGGCTCACCACGTACCGGCAGATTGCCAGCGACGAAGTAATCCGCTTCGCTACGCGGTAACGGCTGACGGCCACGGATATTATCCGCAATCTTTTCACCGATCATGATGGTGGTGGCATTCAGGTTTCCAGTGATGATCAGCGGCATAATTGACGCATCTACCACGCGCAACGCCTGCAATCCATGCACACGACCTTCGCCATCAACCACCGCCATGCTATCGCTGCCCATTTTGCAGGTGCCACACGGGTGATAGGCGGTCTCGGCATGGTTACGCACAAACTCATCCAGCTGTTCATCGGTCTGGCAATCGAGGCCCGGACTGATTTCTTTGCCGCGATACTTATCCAGCGCAGGCTGATTGATGATTTGACGCGTAATACGAATCGCGTCACGGAACTCATGCCAGTCCTGTTCATGCGCCATATAGTTGAACAAAATGGCCGGATCACGACGCGGATCGCGCGATTTAATCTGCACATGCCCACGGCTCGGTGAACGCATTGAACCCACGTGACACTGGAAACCGTGCGCTTCAACGGCGTTGGAGCCGTTGTAGTTAATCGCTACTGGCAGGAAGTGATACTGAATGTTCGGCCAGGTAAACTCTTCGCGGCTGCGAATAAAGCCACCGCCTTCAAAGTGGTTGCTGGCACCGATGCCGGTCCCGTTGAACAGCCACTCTGCACCGATCTTCGGCTGGTTCCACCATTTCAACGACGGATAGAGGGAAACCGGCTCTTTGCACTCGTACTGCAGGTACATTTCGAGGTGATCCTGCAGGTTTTCGCCGACGCCCGGCAGATCATGTACCACCGGAATGTCGAATTTGTTCAGCAGTGCAGCAGCGCCCACGCCAGAGCGCTGCAGAATCTGCGGCGAGGCGATGGCACCGGCGCACAGCAACACTTCACGGCGCGCATGCACCTGATGTGGCGTGTTGCCCGATCCCTGCAAATATTCCACGCCCACCGCGCGCTTGCCTTCAAACAGGATGCGATCGGTGGTGGCATGGGTGACGATCTTCAGGTTTGGACGCACTTTGGCGGTATCGAGATAGCCGCGCGCGGTGCTGGATCGACGACCTTTCGGCGTGACGAAGCGATCCATCGGTCCGAAGCCTTCCTGCTGATAGCCGTTCAAATCTTCCGTGCGCGGATAGCCTGCTTCAACACCGGCTTCAATCATCGCAGCAAACAGCGGATTGTTATCGGGTTTACAGGTGGTGATGCTGACCGGGCCCTCGCCGCCGTGATAGTCATTGGCGCCGATATCGCGGGTTTCTGATTTGCGATAGTAGGGCAGGCAGTTCAGGTAGCTCCAGCTTTCCAGCCCAGGCTGCTGCGCCCAGTTATCGAGGTCCATTGCGTTACCACGGATGTAGCACATGCCGTTAATCAGTGATGATCCGCCCAGACCTTTACCGCGTCCGCACTCCATGCGGCGGTTATTCATATGCGGTTCTGGCTCGGTTTCATACGCCCAGTTATAGCGTTTGCCCTGCAACGGATAAGCCAGCGCAGCTGGCATCTGCGTGCGGAAATCGAAGCGGTAGTCAGGGCCACCTGCTTCTAAAAGCAGCACATTCACGCTGCTGTCTTCGGTCAGTCTTGTTGCCAAAACGTTCCCTGCGGATCCGGCTCCGATAATGATGTAATCAAATTCCATTAGTCGCTCCTCAGGTTAAAGCTCAATTAAAATACGGACTGAAAACGGGATAACTCGACCTGCACCGACTTCACCTGGGTGTAGTTTTGCAAGGTCATCAGGCCATTCTCACGGCCAATACCGGAGTGCTTGTAGCCGCCCACCGGCATTTCGGCGGCAGATTCGCCCCAGGTGTTGATCCAGCAGATACCCGCTTCGATCTGGTGAATCACGCGGTGTGCGCGGTTCAGGTCTTGCGTCACCACGCCCGCAGCCAGACCGAAATCGGTGGCATTGGCGCGACGTACCACTTCTTCTTCGCTTTCGTAAGTCAGAATCGACATCACCGGCCCGAAGATTTCTTCACGCACGATGGTCATCTCATCACGGCAGTCGGTGAATACGGTAGGTTCAACCCAGGCACCGTTATCAAACCCGGCACCGCTCAGGCGTTTGCCGCCGCACAGCAGACGCGCACCTTCGTTGATACCGGATTCGATATAGCGCATCACGTTGTCACGATGCGGGAAGCTCACCAGCGGACCGAAATTGGTGTCGGGATCGTTGAGATTACCTGCTTTAATGCGTGCAACACGCTCAGCGATTTTTGCTTCAAACGTGGCCTGGAATTTTGCCGGGATAAACACGCGCGTACCGTTGGTGCAGACCTGGCCTGAGCTGTAGAAGTTGGCCATCATGGCGATGTCGGCGGCCAGATCGAGATCGGCATCATCAAAAATGATCAGTGGTGACTTGCCACCCAATTCCATAGTGACTTCTTTCAGGGTGGAGCCTGCGGCATTCGCCATCACTTTTTTGCCGCTGGCCACGCCGCCGGTAAAGGAGACTTTATCGATGCCCGGGTGGTCAGTCAGCAGTTGACCAGTGACCGCGCCACGACCGTTCAGCACATTGAATACGCCGGCAGGCACGCCCGCTTCGGTGTAAATTTCTGCCAGCTTCAGTGCTGTCAGTGGAGTGACTTCACTCGGTTTAAAGATCATCGCGTTACCTGCTGCCAGCGCAGGGGCAGATTTCCATAAGGCGATCTGAATCGGGTAATTCCACGCACCAATACCAGCGACCACGCCGAGCGGTTCACGACGGGTATAAACAAACGCCGTGTCGCGCAGTGGGATCTGCTGGCCTTCCAGCGTCGGGATCAGACCGGCGTAATATTCCAGCACGTCAGCACCGGTCACGATGTCAACATATTGGGTTTCGCTCAGCGGCTTACCGGTGTCGAGGGTTTCCAGCGCGGCCAACTCGTCGTTGCGCTCACGCAGAATATCGACGGCACGGCGCAGAATGCGTGAGCGCTCCATGGCGGTCATCGCGGCCCAGACTTTCTGGCCTTTTTGCGCGGCAGCGACAGCACGATTAACATCGGCCTGTTCCGCCTCATGTACTTCGGCCAGTACTTCGCCATTGGCCGGGTTGATGGTCTGGAATGTATTACCTGCGCTCGCCGCAATGAACTGACCATCGATATACAGCTGCTGTTCGGTGAATCGGGACATGATTTCTCCTTCCTCAGTGATTCAGTGCGCCAGCAAGTTGCTGACGGATAAATTGGGTGGTGAGCGTTTTCGCGACATCGATATTGAAGGGCAGACCGCTTAGCGCAGCTCGCAGCCAAAGGCCATCGATTAGCGATGCCAATCCGTGAGCCGCCAGTCGCGCCTGTTCACGCGGCAATTCACGGTGAAACTCGGCGGCGAGGGTTGAAAACAGGCGTCGGCTACTGACCCGTTCCAGACGACCCAACTGCGGCTGATGCATGCTGCTGGCCCAGAAATCCAGCCAGGCTTTCATCGCCGCGCTGTGCACCTGTGTGTCATCGAAGTTACCTTCGACAATCGCCAGCAAGCGTGCTTCGGTCTTCGCGCCCGCCAACGGTTTCAGGCGGGCAGCCACGGCATCACGTAACTGACGAGTGATATCGCGCATGGTGGCTTCCAGCAAACCGTTCTTGTCCTTGAAGTAGTGGCTGATGATGCCGGTCGAAACCCCCGCACGGCGGGCAATCTGCGCAATAGTTGCGTCATTAATTCCTACCTCGTTAATCGTATCGAGGGTTGCATCAATCAGCTGCCGACGACGAATCGGCTGCATTCCCACCTTTGGCATGACTCCAGCTCCACCACAATGTCAGAGGACTATTTAAACTTTTTTTGATTGCACGTTCAATATAAAAAAGAATTTTGTTAGGATACTGTGCTTCGATTGTTACAAAAGCACAGCGGTGAACCGGGCTATGCGGCTCATCGTCAGAAGAAAGCACTACAGGGAGGGACAACAGGGGTACTGATAACAACAAGGCCTGGCAGACAGGTCACGCTAATCCATTGAGTCATTACAGGAAATTAACCAGAGGTCATCGATGATTAATCCACCTGCCAGTGAAAAAGACAGAATCAATCCTGTGGTGTTCTACACCTCAGCCGGACTGATTCTGACATTTTCACTTGTCACTATTTTTTACAGCGAGCTGGCTGCCAGCTTGATTCAGACTGCGGTTAACTGGGTTACCGCTACGTTTGGCTGGTACTACATGCTGGCCGCGACGCTGTATATCGTTTTCGTTATCTACATGGCCTGTTCACGTTACGGCGCCATCAAGCTCGGGCCAGAGCAATCCAAACCAGAATTCAGCTTATTAAGCTGGTCAGCGATGCTGTTTGCGGCCGGTATCGGTATCGATCTGATGTTCTTCTCAGTGGCCGAACCGGTCACGCAGTACATGCAACCGCCTGAAGGCGCCGGACAAACCATGGAAGCCGCCCGACAAGCCATGGTGTGGACGTTGTTCCACTACGGCGTAACTGGCTGGTCAATGTACGCGCTGATGGGGATCGCGCTGGGGTACTTTAGCTACCGCTACAATTTGCCGCTCACCATCCGTTCTGCGCTGTATCCAATCTTTGGTAAACGTATTAACGGGCCGATTGGCCATACCGTGGATATTGCAGCGGTGGTGGGGACCATCTTCGGCATCGCCACTACCTTAGGGATCGGCGTGGTTCAGCTCAATTATGGCCTGAACGTGTTGTTCGATATTCCTGAAGGCTTTACCGCGCAGGCGGCGTTGATTGTGCTGTCGGTGATTATCGCCACCATTTCCGTGACCTCTGGCGTGGATAAAGGCATCCGTATTTTGTCGGAACTCAACGTTGCGCTGGCATTGGGGCTGATTCTGTTTGTGCTGTTCATGGGCAAAACCGACTTCCTGCTGAATGCGCTGGTGCTCAATGTCGGTGATTACATCAACCGCTTTATGGGCATGACGCTGAACACCTTTGCGTTTGATCAGCCAAGAGAGTGGATGAACAGCTGGACGTTGTTCTTCTGGGCATGGTGGGTCGCCTGGTCCCCGTTTGTTGGCTTGTTCCTGGCGCGTATTTCACGTGGTCGCACTATCCGTGAGTTCGTGCTCGGTACGCTGATTATCCCGTTCACCTTCACGCTGTTGTGGCTGTCGGTCTTTGGTAACGCCGCGCTGTATGAAATTATCCACGGTGATGCCGGCTTTGCTCAGGAAGTGATGGCGCATGCAGAACGTGGCTTCTACAGCCTGCTGGCGCAGTATCCGGCGTTTAAGTTCAGCGCTTCGGTCGCGACCATTACCGGCATGCTGTTCTACGTCACCTCAGCGGATTCCGGTTCACTGGTGTTGGGTAACTTCACTTCGAAGCTGAAAGACATCAACAGTGATGCACCGAACTGGCTGCGTATCTTCTGGTCAGTGGCGATTGGTGTTCTGACCATGGGTATGTTGATGACCAACGGTATCTCTGCGCTGCAGAATGCCACGGTGATCATGGGACTGCCGTTCAGCTTTGTGATCTTCTTTGTGATGGCTGGTTTGTATAAGTCACTCAAAGTGGAAGACCATCGCCGCGCCAGCGCCAGTCGTGAAACGGCACCGTACATTCCGGCCAGCAACGATCGCCTGAGCTGGAAGAAACGATTGTCGCGTCTGATGAACTATCCAGGCACACGCTACACCCAGCAAATGATGGAGAACGTCTTGTTCCCGGCAATGCAGGATGTAGCGAAAGAACTGGAGTTGCGCGGCGGTCGGGTTTCACTGGACCGCGTGGAGCCGGAAGAGGGCCATCCGTTAGGTTATCTGGATTTGCGCGTGC
>NZ_CAJCKS010000204.1:0-7617 GCF_903970985.1 Pantoea sp. ME81
TTTACACCGATCCGCTCAACGTGTTGCAGGCTGAACTGCTGCATCGCGCACGTGCGCAGGAAGAGCGTGGTGACGAGCCGGATGCGCGTGTTGAACAAGCGCTGATGGTGACGATTGCCGGTGTGGCAGCGGGTATGCGTAATACCGGCTAGTTGCGGTATGCGCTAATCATGAAGGGGCCAATCTGGCCCTTTTTTTATGGGCGGTGCGCGTCGCGGGAAGAGGCGGCAATTACGTAAAGCCGCTGTCTCGTCCCTGATCGCTCGGCGTGCGCCATCCATGGCGCCCAACGCTTTACTCCATTTGCCGCCTCTTCCCGCTGGGTAACATGGTGCCAATGAAAAGAGGGCACATTGGCCCCCTAATAATTCTATTTAATAAATCAGGCTTTTAAGGTCGGACGCACACCCAGCGTGTGACAGATGGCGTAACTCAATTCTGCGCGGTTCAGCGTATAGAAGTGGAAATCCTTCACCCCTTCGCGTGACAGGATTTTCACCATGTCCATGGCGATGTTAGCGCCGACCATTTTGCGGGTTTCTGGATCGTCATCCAGCCCGGCAAACATCGCATTCATCCAGCCCGGCACGCGCACGTTAGTCATGGTGGCAAAGCGCTGCAGCTGTTTGAAGTTAGATACCGGCAAAATGCCCGGCACGATTTCGACATCAATGCCTGCCGCAACACAGCGGTCGCGAAAACGCAGGTAACTCTCAACATCAAAGAAGAATTGCGTGATGGCGCGATTGGCACCAGCATCAACCTTACGCTTCAGGTTGATCAAATCCGCTTGCGCACTTTTCGCTTCTGGATGCACTTCTGGATAAGCCGCCACGGAGATATCAAAATCGCCCACTTCTTTAAGCAATTCAACCAAATCAGCGCCGTACATCTCAGGCTTGCCGCTACCCGGAGGCAAATCGCCGCGCAGGGCCACGATGTGACGGATACCGTTATCCCAGTAATCGCGCGCGATGGTGCGTAACTCATCACGCGTGGCATCAATGCAGGTCAGATGAGGAGCCGCTTCCAGGCCGGTGCGCTCTTTAATGCCTTTAATGATGCTGTGCGTACGGTCGCGTTCGCCAGAGTTCGCACCGTAGGTGACAGAGAGGAATTTCGGTTTCAGGATGCTCAGTCGATCAATCGAACTCCACAAGGTTTCTTCCATTTCACTGGTGCGAGGCGGGAAAAATTCAAAAGAGACATTAATTTGCCCGTTCAGCTCAGCCAGGCTTTGGTTCAACGCTTCGCGCTGATTGGCGTGAAAGAAACTCATCCAGATTACCTCGTCGTCACATATCGATTAACTTGCGGCCTGCGAACATCTATACGTTTAGACGTCCAGATGCACAAAATGAACCATTAGCGCGTTAGCGTCAACTTAAAATTAATGTACAGGCGTGACAAATATTCAATCAAGTTGAAAGAGTTTCATGTTCGCGGAGAGGGTGAAAAGCGCAGACGGCGGGCACCGTCTGCGTTGCAAGGCAGACTACAGCAGTTGTGCGAGGCGATTGATATCCGATTGTAACGCACCAGCTGTCACATCACGGCCGGCGCCCGGCCCGCGGATCACCAGCGGATTATCACGATACCAGCGGCTTTCGATGGCAAACACGTTATCGCACGGCAGCAGTGAAGCCAGCGGGTGTTCCGGACGCACCGCTTCCACCCCCACACGGGCCTTTCCGTTGGCATCGAAACGTGCCACATAGCGCAGCACCAGGCCCATCTCCTGCGCCGCTTCAAAGCGTTGCAGCATTTGGTCATTCAACTCGTCGGCATTCTCGAAGAAGTGGTCAATCGATTCTTCTTCGCAATCCGACGGCACCAGCGATTCAACACGCACCTGATCCGGCTCGATGTCATAACCGGCTTCACGCGCCAGGATGACCAGCTTGCGCATCACATCCTGCCCCGACAGATCTACGCGCGGATCGGGTTCGGTGAGACCTTGCTGCCAGGCCTGATCCACCAGCTCACTGAACGGCACGGTGCCATCAAATTGCAGGAACAGCCAGGACAGCGTGCCGGAGAAAATACCACTGATGGCCAGAATGCTGTCGCCGCTTTCGCGCAGATCGCGCACCGTATGGTTCACCGGTAATCCTGCGCCTACCGTGGCGTTATATAGCCAGTGACGACCGGTTTTGGCGAACGCATCACGAATCTGCCGCCAACTCTGGCTGCTGGATGCGCCTGCGACTTTGTTCGCGCTAATGACATGGAAACCGTGGCTGGCAAAATCAAGATATTGCTGTGCCAGTGGTGCGCTGGCGGTGACGTCCAGCACCACTAAATCATCGAACGGATGGGCGCGCATCCACAGGAACAGCGACTCTTCATCGCGTTCTTCGGCTTCGTCATCAAAAAAGGCGAGCGCACGGCTGGCTTCCAGACCTTCGTAGCTCAGCAAACTACGACTGCTATCCGCCACGCCTGCCAGCACATACTCAAAGCCGGTACGCGCCGATAAGCCTTCCTGCTCGCGGGCAAACAACTCCAGCCAGCGTGAGCCGATATTGCCTTTACCAAACAGCATCAGACCGATGCGCTTTTCCGCGCGGAACAATGATTGGTGCAGCCCCTGAATCAGGTGCTGCGTCGGTCCTACGCGCAGTACGGCAACAATACTGATGTGATCTTCTGACTGCCAGACAAACTCAACCGGCTGGTCTTTGATCTGTTGCCAGAAACGATGGCTATGGAGCGGGTTACGCGTCACGCCTGCGCCGACCAACGCCACCAACGCTAAGCCATCGCGCAGTTGCAGATGACCCGGCAGCGCAGCGTCCTGCAACAAATTGAATGCGCTGTTCACCACTTCGGAGGTGTAGCAGAGTTGCAGCAAACGGCGATCGGGATGGACACCCATCGCCAGCGGACGCAGTTGCGCACGCTTCAGCAGCAGATCGATCTCTTTCTGCTGCGTTTTGAAATCGTGGTTTTCTGGGATGTGAATCTCTACCAGGCACACATCGTCGTGGCTGGTGACAATACGCGCGCCGGTACCGGAAGCCAGTACGCGCTCAATGCGCGTTGAGCCCTGCTCAGGTTGATAGCTGCAACGCAACTGCAGATCGATATCGCTATTCGACACGGGCTGCAGCGTACGTGTATGCAATACCGGTGCGGCCAGACGCGCCAGCTCGCTGGCCTCATCTAAGCGCAGTAAAGGCAGCAAGCAGGCGTCGGACACTTTACGCGGATCGGCGCTATAGACACCGGCCACATCGCTCCAGATGGTGACACGGTTTACGCCTGCCAGCGCACCGATCTGCGTGGCTGAGTAGTCCGAACCATTGCGACCCAGTAACACCGTTTCGCCGGCGTCGCTGCGGCTGATAAAGCCGGTTACCACCAAACGCTTATGAGGATGCTGAGCCAGCAGCGCCTGTAGCAATGGCCAGGACTTGCCTTCATCGACCTGTGGCTGCGCAGCACGTTCGGCACGCAGAAAGTCACGCGCGTCCAGCCATGCAGACTCGATATCACGCTGGCTCAGCACTGCCGCCATCAAGCGTGCCGACCAGATTTCACCGTGCCCCACCACTTCGGCATACACCGCATCGGTGATAGCGCCGTCAAGCAGTGCCGCCAGACGTTCTAAATCGCGAATAAAGGCAGCGGTCAGCGTTTCAGCAAATTCAACAGGCAACAGCGCAGCGATCAGTTCGCTGTGAAAACGGCGTAAAGCTTGTTGCACCTGATGGGCAGATAAGCGATCGCTCTGGCTCAGTTTAAGCCAGCTAATCAGCTGGTTGGTGGTGCTGCCTGCGGCAGAGACCACCATTAAATCGCCCGGCTGGCTGTAATCCGCCATGATGCTGGCGACACGTTGATAACAACGTGCATCCGCCAGGCTACTGCCACCAAATTTATGCAACTGCTTGTTCGGCGTTCCCGCGCCTGCTGAACTTGTCATGCTTACTCCTCGGCTGCGATCCGGAATGCATTATCCAGATCGGCGATTAAATCTTCGTGATCTTCAATTCCGACAGAAATACGCAGCAGCGTTTCTGAAATACCCGCTGCCGCGCGCGCTTCCGCAGACATGCCGGCATGCGTCATAGTCGCAGTATGCGAAATCAGGCTCTCCACGCCACCCAGGGATTCCGCCAGCGTGAACAACTGCAGCGCTTTCAGGAAGCGGCGCAGACGCGCTTCATCAGCGTCAAGTTCAAAGCTGAGCATCGCACCAAAGCCACGTTGTTGACGCACCGCGTACTCATGTCCGGCATTTTCCGGCAGAGACGGATGATACAGTTTTTTCACCAGCGGTTGTTGCTTCAGGTAATCAACAATCGCCAGCGCATTACGCTGCGCTGCCGCCATACGCGGCGCCAGCGTGCGCAGACCGCGCAACAGCAGGTAGCTATCAAACGCTGCGCCGGTTACACCAATATTATTCGCCCACCAGGCAAGATCCGTGGCCATCGCCGGATCTTTAGAAATCACTGCTCCGGCCACCACATCCGAGTGACCATTCAGGTATTTGGTGCAAGAGTGGATAACCAGATCGGCTCCCAGCGCCAGCGGATTTTGCAATGCCGGACTCAGGAAGGTGTTATCCACTACACTGATCGCACCCGCTGCACGCGCCGCCTGGCAAATGCCGGTGATATCTACCACGCGCAGCAGCGGATTGCTTGGGCTCTCCACCAACACGAGTTTGGGTTTCTCGGCCAGCGCGGCTGCCAGCGCGGCTTTGTCACCCTGATCGACAAATTTCACGCGATAAGCACCGCGTTTGCTCAGGCTGTCGAACAGGCGATAGCTGCCGCCGTAGCAGTCATGTGGGGCAACCAGCAGATCGCCCGGCTTCAGGAACACGGTGGTCACCAGATGAATCGCTGACATCCCGGTATTGGTTAATACCGCGCCCGCACCGCCTTCCAGTTCTGCCAGCGCGCGTTGTACCACATCACGCGTGGGGTTACCGCGACGTGAGTAGTCATGTGCACGCGGTTCATTAAAGTCGAGGAAGTTGTAGGTGCTGGAGAGGTGAATCGGTGGGACAACGCAGCCATATTGCTCGTCATCATTCAAACCGCTGCGTACTGCGATGGTTGCCTGTTTACGCGTCATGGTGCTTACTGTTCCTGAAGTGTAATAAGAAGTGGCAACAGGATAACATTCAGCGCATAGACGTCAATACATCTGGACATCTAAATGTCTTTGCGTATAGATTGAGCAAATCATCAATACCCGCTAAAATTACGCGTCATCGCCTGGTGTTCAGCGCGCTTTCCTGTGAAAAGCGATGCGTAAGCATAAAACCGGCAGTTTAAGCGGTCAGGCATCGAAAAATCGGGCATAATCAACGGATTTCCCCATATTCAACTTTTATTGATTAAGGTAACCCATGGCTGAATGGAACGGCGAATATATCAGCCCTTACGCTGAACACGGCAAGAAGAGCGAGCAGGTTAAGAAGATTACAGTTTCTATCCCGCTGAAAGTGCTGAAAATTTTAACGGATGAACGCACACGCCGTCAGGTGAACAACCTGCGTCATGCCACAAATAGCGAATTGCTGTGCGAAGCCTTTTTGCATGCTTTCACCGGGCAGCCGCTGCCAAATGATGTCGATTTGCGCAAAGAACGTAGCGATGAGATTCCGGAAGAAGCTAAGCAGATTATGCGTGAGATGGGCATCGATCCCGACACCTGGGAATACTGAGTCCAGAAACAAAAAAACCCAGCCAAGGCTGGGTTTTTTCTTGCTGCCGAATCCGAAGATTCGATGGCAAATAATCTTATTTCTTGCTGCCTGGGATGCTGAAACGCTTGTTGAAGCGATCAACACGACCACCAGAATCAACAACACGCTGCTTACCAGTGTAGAACGGGTGGCATTTGCCGCACACGTCCAGGTTCAGGGTACCAGTCATGGTTGAACGGGTGTTGATCACGTTGCCGCAAGAGCAGGTGATGGTCACAGCTTCGTATTTCGGGTGAATACCTTGTTTCATGGGAGAACCTCATAAAAGGCCGTGTCGCTCTCCGTGCCAGGCGAACCTGCACAGCACCACACGCGGTTAATAATTAAGTGTATCTTTGACAAGTCATCTCATCAAAGGCGGCATAGTATACAGAAATTGACCGCACCAGGCAAATATCAGCTGTTTATTCTCTGAGCCACTGGGAGGCAGTGAACGTCCTCATCCCAGTCCATCTGATGGAAAGAGCGTGCGCAGCCAATGTGTCTATGCGCTGTGGCGGTGGCGGTGGCGGTGGCGGTGGCGGTGGCGTGAAGTATGACGAGGGTTGCATCAGCGTGTACACTACTTCTCCTTATTACAGTACCGGATAGAGATCGACATGCCCGTTGTTCAGGTTGCCCTGCCCGTTCCGCTGCCTCGCCTGTTTGACTACCTTCTGCCCGCCGATGCGGCGCAGCCGGTGGTGGGCGCGCGCGTCAGCGTGCCGTTTGGCAATCGTAAAATGATCGGCATCGTGGTGGCTGTAAAGGAAACCAGCGACCTGCCTCTGGCTCAGCTCAAACCGCTGGAGAGCGTGCTGGACGATCAAAGCCTGTTCTCTCCAGCGCTGTGGCGCATCCTTAACTGGGCCGCCAGCTATTACCATTCGCCGCTCGGCGAGGTGCTCAACCATGCTCTACCTGTGCTGCTGCGTCAGGGCAAACCGGCGCAGGAAACGCCGTTGTGGCAGTGGGTGGTCAACGACGCCGGGCGCGAAGTGGCCATGGAAAGCCTGAAGCGTGCACCCAAGCAGCAGCAAGCTTTAGCGGCACTGCGCCAGCAACCTCTCTATCGCCATCAGGTCAGTGAACAGGATCTGACTGACGCCGCGCTGCAATCATTGCGTGCCAAAGGTCTGTGCGATCTGCGTGAACACGCACCGCAGATGCACGACTGGCGCACCACCTTTGCGGTGAAGGGCGATCGCCTGCGTCTCAATACCGATCAGGCGATGGCCGTCGGCGCGATGCGCAGCGAAGATGATCATTATGCAGCGTGGTTGCTGGCAGGCATTACCGGTTCGGGCAAAACCGAAGTCTATCTCAGCGTGCTAGAGAATGTGCTGGCGCGCGGCAAACAGGCGCTGGTACTGGTGCCGGAAATCGGCCTGACACCGCAAACTATTGCACGCTTCCGTGAACGCTTCGATGCGCCGATCGATGTGCTGCACTCGGCACTCAATGACAGTGAGCGTCTTGCGGTATGGCTGCGTGCGCGCAGTGGCGAAACCGCGATTATCATCGGTACGCGTTCCGCGCTGTTCACACCGCTGGCGCGTCCGGGGGTAATCATTATTGATGAAGAACACGACAGTTCGTACAAGCAGCAGGAAGGCTGGCGCTATCAGGCGCGCGATCTGGCGGTGTTTCGCGCTTACGAAGAAGATATCCCGATTGTGATGGGTTCTGCCACACCGGCGCTGGAAACGCTGCACAATGTGCGCGTCGGCAAGTATCGACAGCTCACTCTTACCAAACGCGCGGGCAACGCCAAACCGGCACTGCAACAGCTAATCGACCTTAAAGGCCAGCAGCTTAAGGGTGGGCTCGCGCCCGCATTGCTGGGCAAAATGCGCCAGCACCTGCAGGCCGATAATCAGGTATTGCTGTTCCTCAACCGCCGCGGATTC
>NZ_CAJCKS010000205.1:0-7601 GCF_903970985.1 Pantoea sp. ME81
GTACTCCACGGCTCGCTGATTGCGGGCATTCTCTATGCATCGTTTCATCAGACCATTGAGGTTCCGAAAGCATCCCAGCCAATCAGCGTGACCATGGTGGCACCTGAAGTGCAGCCAGAACCGGCCCCCGCGGTGGTGACGCCGCCGCCAGAGCCCGAACCTGAGCCGGAAGTTGCACCCGAGCCGCCTAAAGTCGAGCCGGTGCCGATTCCGAAACCTGAACCAAAGCCCAAGCCAAAACCTAAGCCGAAGGTAGAGAAAAAGGTCGAGCCGAAGCCACGTAAGGAAGTGAAGCCGCAGGAGAATCCGGTCAAGCAGGATATCCCGACCACTCAGACGCGTCCGACCACGGCACCGAAGAGTAACCCAGCGCCAACGCAAACCGTCTCTGACGGGCCTAAGGCGATGAACGTGAGCAAACCTGCCTATCCGGCGCGTGCGTTTGCGTTACGCGTGGAAGGGCGTGTACGCGTGCAGTTTGATGTGGATAGCGACGGTCGTGTCGATAATGTGGAGATTCTTTCTGCCGAACCGCGCAATATGTTCGAGCGTGAAGTGAAGCAGGCCATGAAGAAGTGGCGTTATCAGCCGGGTCGTCCTGGCAAAGGCTTGACCATGAACATTGTGTTCCGCATTAACGGCGGTGCTAACATCGAGTAAGCCTGGGTTGAAGGCAAAGAAAAAGCGGTCATTGACCGCTTTTTTTATCGCTGTTAATCGGCAAGATTGGCTTTGCCAGGTGGCAGCGGGCGGGATTTTCCGCTGTTATCAACGGCAACGTAAACAAATACCGCTTCAGTGGCGCAATACGTTTGACCGATTGGCTCAGACGAAACCTTCTTGATCCACACTTCTACATTGATGGTCATCGAGCTGTTGCCGGTACGTATGCAACGCGCATAGCAGCTCACGACATCGCCTACTGCCACCGGTTTCAGGAACGACATACCATCAACGCGTACGGTGACCACACGACCTTCGGCGATCTCCTTGGCCATGATGGCACCGCCCATATCCATCTGTGACATCAACCAGCCGCCAAAAATATCACCATTGGCGTTGGTATCCGCTGGCATCGCCAGGGTGCGCGAGACCATTTCGCCTTGCGGCAATTTATGTTTTTCGTCCATTGCTCAGTTCTTCTGCAGGTGAAGAGAAGCCCGACATTGTCGGGCGGAGTAGCTTATTTTTGTTCTTGTTGCGGCATCTGTCGCCAGATGTACACGCCGCTAAACAGAGTAAACAGTAGGGTCAGGCCGGTCAGACCAAACACTTTAAAGTTAACCCAAAACTCTTGTGATAACCAAAACGCAACATAGATATTTACCAGGCCGCAGACGAAGAAGAAGATGGCCCAGGCAATATTCAATCGACGCCACACAACACCGGGCAACTGCAGCTCTTTGCCGAGCATGCGTTGAATCAACGGCTGTTCCATAAAGAACTGGCTGTATAGCAGTGCCAACGCGAACAGGGAATAGATTACGGTGACTTTCCATTTGATGAACTCATCGTTATGGAACACCAGCGTCAACGTGCCGAATACCGTCACCAGTGCGAAGGTGAAAAGCGTCATCTTTTCCAGTTTGCGATACAGCACCCAGCTGACGACAAGCGCCAGGCCCGTGGCGACAATCAAGGCACCAGAAGCGACAAAGATGTCGTACAGCTTGTAGAAGATGAAGAAAACTACCAGGGGAAGAAAATCGAGTAACTGCTTCATAGCGTTTCCAGTTAGGGCAGGAGCGTTCAATAAAGGCGCTCCGCAGAGCGCCATCGCTGTTAACGTAACAGCATATACAGTCGGTACAAATAGATAATCAGAATCGCGGAGACCAGATTACCCAGCGCGTTCATCACCACCGACGCGATGTTCACCGGCAGCACTGTGAGTGATGAGATGAGGAACATCAGCACAATCTTCGCCAGCAACCACAGCACAATGGCAGGGGCGATGACTTTCATGTTCTTCCATGCCAGTTTCATACTGGCGCGCATCGCGCCAATCACACCCATTTTCTCGCTGACCAGCATTACCGGTGCCAGTGACAGCAGAATCGCCAGAATCACGCCAGGCACCATCAATATCATAAAGCCAATTTGCACCAGCAAGGTAATCAGGAAGGTCTGCAGCAGCAGTTTCGGCAGCAGTGGCGCGGAGGCACCGATTGCTCGCAGGGCACTCACGCGTTGGCCATTGGAGACCAGCGGGATCAGGCACAGCATACCGCCCAGCAGCAGCGTGTTGCCGATCAGCGCGGCAAAGGTGCCGGCTGCAGAAGCGCGCAGCAGGATGCGCTGCTGATCCGGTGACATATTCTGTACCAATTCAAACAGTGATGTCGCGCTGTCGTCAGCCTGGCTAAGCAGGGATAACTGGTCTTCGCCTGGGGTTAATGCATGACCGACAATCACCGTAATGAACGACGTCAACAACGCCATCAGCACAATAGTAACCAGCTGATGACGCAGAAAATTTCCTGTGTCACGGTATAACGAGCTTGCCGTGATAGACATGTACTCTCCTTGATGGAACCGGGTTAATTAACCCGGCGATTGTACATGTTCTGTGGGCTGGCGGGCACCCGCAAGACCATAACTTTGTGTCATCTCCGGTAAAGAATGGGGAATTAAAGTTCGTACCCGGTTCATAAAAGCAGCAAAGCCTCTTCATCTGCCCTCAAAACCTCCTCAGCGTTTTTTCTTCCAGGCGTGCAATGCCGAAAATTGATCTGAATCAATTCATTGTTTTTTAAGTGATTAATTTGAATTGATGCAGATGATCTTTTACCAAAAAAGGGTTAGATCTTGTGCCGCAATCCCGATTAAGACCCTACTTTTCTGCAAAGGAGTGATTATGAAACTGGCAAAATGCGCATTGCTACTGGCTCTGGCTATCCCGCAACTGGCACTGGCTCATCAGGCGGGTGATTTTTTTATGCGTGCTGGTAGCGCGACTGTTCGTCCAACCGAAGGCTCTGACAATGTGCTGGGTATGGGCGGCTTTAACGTGAGTAACGACACCCAACTAGGCTTGACCTTCACCTATATGGCGACGGACAACATCGGTGTGGAGCTGCTGGCGGCGACACCGTTCCGTCACAAGGTTGGCCTTGGTGCCACCGGAAATCTCGCTACCGTGCGCCAACTGCCGCCCACGCTGATGGCACAGTACTATTTCTTCGATAGCCGCAGCCCGGTGCGTCCGTATGTTGGGATAGGTATCAACTACACCACGTTCTACGATGCCAAATTTAATCAAACCGGCCAGGACGCGGGCTTAAGTGATTTAAGCGTCAAAGATTCCTGGGGTGTGGCGGGTCAGGTGGGGATGGATTATCAAATCAACCGCGACTGGATGCTGAACGCATCGCTGTGGTACATGGACATTGATACCGAAGTGAAATTCAAAGCTAACGGAGAACAGCAGAACATTAACACGCGGATCGATCCGTGGGTGTTTTTCTTTGGTGTGGGTTACCGTTTCTGAGGCACCCGCTGAAACACAACGGGCGACCCAAAGGCCGCCCGCTGCAGTATCGATACGCTATTACTTAATCTGCATATTGTTAACTACAGATTTAACCCCTGCCACGCTGCGGGTCACCGTCACTGCACGGTTCGCCATCTGCGGTGAGCTGACAAAGCCGCTTAATTGTACTTTCCCTTTAAAGGTTTCGACGTTGATTTCGGTGGATTTCAGCGAGTCGTCATTCAACAACTGTGCCTTAACCTTGGTTGTCATGATAGTATCTGATTCATGAAAAGTATCAGAGAGTACACTCATGAAGATTCCAGTACTTTACCTTCGCGTCAGTAGCAAGGATCAGGCACTAAACGGCGGTGGTCTGCATGATCAAGAACAAGCAGGTATGGCATACATAAAGAGTATGCCTAATCACTTCAACGAATCGCAGTTAGAAGTGATACGTGATGAAGGTATCAGTAGCTACCGAGGTTCCAACATAGAAGAGGGTGCACCTCTCTATGAGTTTGTACAGGAACGTATCAGAAACAAGGACGGTAACAAGTACTCAATCATTGCCTATAGTATTGACCGCATATCACGCATGAATGTTTGGGCAAGTAGTCAATTCGTCGGACAAGCCATAATGTCAGGTATTGAGATTCATGATCTCATGACAAGGCAAGTACTGAAATCTGATGATCAGATTGGTGCAATTATAAGTACTTTAAATTTAATGCGAGCTAATAGCGAGTCTGATGCAAAGAGCAAGCGTAAACTTCAAAGTATTGAAAATAATATAAAGAGAAGTCTCGAAACTGGCAAGGCATATCGTGCAAAATGCCCTAAATGGTTACGCATTGAGAATGAGCAATATGTAATTGTGGATGAAATTGCAGATTGTTTGCGTGATGCTGTTGATTGGTATCTTGATGGCTGGACAAGTGGACAGATTGTAAAAGAACTGAACCATAAAAAAAGATATTATGGCGATATCGAATGGTCAGCCGCTTTCCTTGTAAAAACATTAAAATCCAAAACCCTAATTGGTACTTGGACACGTGTTAAAGATGGACAAGCAATAGAGTACGAAGATTTCTATCCTGCAATTGTGGATAAAAAGAAACATAAGTTAATGGTTGATATCATTACCAACATAGGGTCAAAGTACTTACCTAAACATAGAGTTGATAAGGGTAGGGTAGTCAATATATTAAGCGGTATGATTACTTGCTCAAGTTGTGGCTCAGTAATACATATTAACCGTGCAAGACAAGATCAAAAGTACTTCTATTGTTCCAGTAGTTATGGAAGAAAAACATGTAGTGCAAAAAAGGGTAACTTCCTATCATTGGAGAAAGCATTACTTACCCACCTCAAAGGTTTTGACTTAAACAGTATAATCAATGCACCAGATAATCATGAACGTAAAGTAGTTGAAACTGAACTAATTGAAGCAAGAGGTATACTTGCAGATGTAGAAGTGAGTATTCAGAACAGAAAGAGTAGCGGAAAGTTAGTACTTGCAGAAATGCTTGAAGCTCTTGGTGATAGCAAAGATAAAGTGCAGGAACTTGAAACCAAGCTGGCAAGGGAATTTACTAAAGTACACGTACCTGATGTAGCGACCTATAAAATTGAAGAGATAGTACTAGATACCCATATTGAGCGTGGTAAGTTGCATCGGGAAATCGGTACTATTGTGCAGAATGTAAGAGTAGGACGCCAGCTAAACGTTTCCTATATGATCATAACCTATAAAAACGATGCAAAGCATGTGGTATCATTTGAAAACAAAACAGGTACTGTAATTACTGCTGTGTATATGGAAGATGATGTGCTTGAAGTTTATGGAAGTATAGATCAGTACGTAGGTGAGGTAGTATTAGGTACTGATCGCATGAAAGATGGTTATCAACGATTAAAAGTAAATGCTTAAATGAGGGAACATTAGATGCCTGGATTTGCACCTGAGTATGATGAAAATTATGGTGATCATGATTTTGATGCACCAGAACCTTATGATATTGAGACATTTGATGCTGAAGATGAACCAAACGATATAATTACACATTATGGCGAAGAAGGCTATGTTCCTGGTTAAGCCTAAAAGTACCTAACCCCCTATATATTCTATCAAAAGCACTCAATACCTTATATCCTTCACAGGGTATTGAGTACTGCAAAATTCTCGTGAAACGATTTATATAAGCGTTCTATACTACAGATAAATATTCATGTCAATTAAAAGGAACATGAATATGATCATCCCCACCATCCTTATATTAATCTTTGCAGGGTTCCCCAAAGTAGCATTTGCAATATTTGCATTTTTCGCTGTTATGTTTTTGTTGGCTCCGAAAAAAAATGATAAATAGAATGCACTAAAGAAATAACATCTCATTTGAGGTGCGTTTTTTTGCACTTATAAACCCAATTTTTGTAAACAGGAATATATGAAAGAAAAGAAAGAAGCCTCAATTGGCGTTCGTCTCACACGCCTACAAAGTGAGTACATAGATAAAATCGTAAGTGAAAAAGGACTGAAGAACCGTAGCGAAGCACTTCAGTACTTAATTAATAAGGCCATAACTTTAGGATAATAGGAGTTGAGAATGGAATCTCAGAAGAAAATTTATGATGTTGCAGTAAATGATTTGAAGTATACAAATCATATTAAAAATAAAGAAGCATATAGTTGTTGGCATAATATGTTGAAACGTTGCTATTCAGGGAAGAATAAGAACTATGAAAACATAACAGTATGTACAGAATGGCTCACTTATTCTTCTTTTTTGGAGTGGTATGAAGTCAACTATATACCTCAGTACCATCTTGATAAAGACATAGTGTTATCTGAAGGAAATGATCGAATCTATTCACCTGAAACATGTTTGTTTGTTCATCCCAAAGTTAACCAAACTTTTCGAGTGCGAGATAATGTTACTGGTTTTTGTGGCGTAAGAATAAATGGGAAAGGCTTCCAAGCACAAATCACAACGAATGGCGAATTGACACCTCTTGGTACTTTCAGTACTGCAAATGAAGCACATAAAAAATGGCAAGCTGAAAAGATTCTTCAGATCCGAAAGTTGATTGAAGAGTTCAAAACCGAAACAGAATTATGTGAAGCTTTAGAAGGCTGGGTAAAAATAATAGAGCAAGATATTAAAGCTAATCAAATAACTAAATTACACTAAAAGAAAAGGTGAGTTATGCATCAACATACCTCACCTCAAGGAAAATTAACTAAAGGATTATAATCCTATTTATAACTATAGGGATTCGCTAAATGACAAAGAAAAAAGAACCGGGAGAACTCAAGAAACGAGGACGCAAAGAAACCATATATAACAACGGTGATCTAAGTGCTCATCTCGCAGGGGTGACTATGATTAAGCATTTAACCAAAGAGGCTCAGGCCGTTCTACGCGAAACCGTGAAAGGTGAAGCCACTAACAAGAATAGTGACCGTGCTTATAATACACGTCACATACTGTTTTTAGTGTGTCGTCTCAGTAAGGTATCTCAGGACAGCATAAAGTACACGATTGAACATGATGATAAGTTCTCTCAGGATGAATATTCTGAAGCGAGTGTAAAGCAGTATAAGAAGGTTACGGTAGCGACTTGTAAGGCACTCTCAGAGCTTTGGCAATCAGGCGTACCAATCAGGGCAGACCAAGCAAAAAGCGGCTCAGAATACTACACGTTATGCGAGATGGGACAGTTAAAGTTGATGTTAGAAAATTGCTGTACTAAAGACGATTTTGAAGCACTCGTAAAAAAATTTAGTGACCGTAATTAAGCTGGTAACTTTGGCTTAATTCGGGGTTCACCAGCTTAATTCGGGATACTTTAGCTTAATAAGGGGGTGTGATGACTATTTTTTTGGATTTTTCACACTAAAAACGCTCATTTATCGCACGTTAAGAGTGTTTTTTGTCCTGTTTCGTACGTTTCCCGAATTAGGATAACTATATTACATATTATTAATTCAGTAATAAGTTACACCGCCCTGCTGCTGCGCCATCAGCTCATCCAGTCGACCGCACAGGCTGTTGACCTGCTGTTCAATCAATTCGCCGTTGTCACCGGCAAATTCAACAATATTCAGGCCGAGCATTTCCTTGTC
>NZ_CAJCKS010000206.1:0-7503 GCF_903970985.1 Pantoea sp. ME81
ATCAGAGATAGTGATAATGCTACCCACCTCACCGTTACCGCTCAGCACTGGCGTGCTGTCGTTGGTCAGTCCGCCGTTTGGAATGTTAACCGCACCATCAATGTTGTTGGTCAGCACCAGGTTGGTTACCGATGGCGGTGCTACGGTATCAATGGTGACGGTCACAATGTCGCTGATCGGGCTGGTATTGCCGGCCGCATCCTGCACCACCACGCTCAGATTATGGGTACCATCTGTCAATGTTGGAGAGTAACTCCAGTCACCACTACCATTCGCGATAACCGTACCGAGTACGGTATTGCCATCAGAGATAATAATGGTGCTGTTGGCTTCCGCTGTACCGCGCAGAACCGGTGTACTGTCATTGGTCGTGCTGCCGCTCGTAACAGGCACTTCTGTGCCGCTGTTGTTATTGGCAAGCGTCAGACCTTGCGCTGCATCCGGTGCTTCACTGTCCACCGTAAAGGTCAGGGTTGGTGAATTGGCACTGGTATTACCTGCCGCATCCGTCACCGTAACACTCAGATTGTGCACGCCCTGATCCAGGGTGTCGGTGGTGAAACTCCAGTTACCACTGCTGCCTACCAGCACCGAGCCGATTTCGCCAGCACCGTCATAAATCCTGACGATACTGCCAGCCTCGGCACTGCCGGTTAGTTGTGGCGTGGTGTCGTTGGTATAGCCGTCTGCTGCAATCGGCACCAACGTGCTGCCTTCGTTGTTGTTGACGGTCACGCCTTGCGCCACATCCGGCGCTTCAGTGTCAATATTGATCGTGACCACAGCAGAAGCCGGGCTGACGTTGCCCGCTGAATCCGTCACCGTAATGGTCAGTGGATGCGCACCATCATTCAGCGTATCCGCTGTGAAGCTCCACACGCCCTGCGCATTGGTGGTGACGCTACCAATCGCCGTATTGCCATCATAAATGGTCACCAGGCTGTTAGCCGTCGCGGTCCCGCTCAACACAGGCGTGTTGTCGTTGGTATAGCCGTTGTTCGCCACCGGTTCCGTTGGCAAGACATCGTTGTTGGTGACCACAAAGTCTGGCGTTGTCGGCACCGAGGTATCCACCGTTACCGTCACCGCATTACCCGCAGCACTGACGTTGCCTGCGGCATCGGTAGCCGTGGCAGTCAGCGTGTGAGCGCCATCGGTCAGAGTTTGAGTGGTGAAGTTCCAGGTACCGCCAGTGCCCGCCTGAGTCGAACCGATCAGGGTTGAGCCATCATAAATTTTGATGATGCTACCCGCTTCCGCCGTACCGCTCAGCGCTGGTGTGCTGTCGTTGGTCACACCCGTCAGCGTATTGCCGCTGTCATCCTTCGCCACCAAATCACTAATGGCGTTAGGCGCAATGGTATCCACACTGAAAGTGATGCCCGCAGAAGGAGCACTGCTGTTACCAGCAGTATCCGTTGCGGTAACCGTCAGAGTATGGCTGCCCTGGCCCAGTGCTGTAGTCGGCTCGAAGCGCCAGATGCCGTTGGTGCCGACAATCGCCGTACCCAGAACCGTACTGCCATCACGAATGGTCACGGTAGCGCCCACTTCGCCGGTTCCGCGAATAACAGGTGTTGAGTCATTGGTGGTGCTGCCCGCAGTGAACACTACGGCAGTACCGCCGTTGTTGTTGCTGAGGCTGGTCACCACCGGAGTCGCTGGTGGTGTGCTGTCCACGGTGAAATCAATTGCCGCCGATGGCGCACTGACGTTGCCAGCGGCATCGGTAACGGTCGTGGTGATGCTGTGCGGACCCTCGCCCAATACCAGGGTAGGCGTGAAGGTCCAGGTGCCGCCAGTGCCCACCACCACTGTGCCAAGCACATTACTGCCATCCAGTATGGTGACCGTCGTGCCCACTTCCGCCGTACCGCTCAGAACTGGCGTATTGTCATTGGTGACACTGCCCGCGGTGATTGGTACAGCCGTGCCGCTGCTGTCATTACTCAACTGCACGGCACCTGCGGTATTTGGTGCCTGAGTATCGACGGTAAAGGTGATCGCCGTAGAAGGTGCACTGCTGTTGCCTGCCGCATCCGTCACGGTGGCGGTGAGGCTGTGCGATCCCTGACTGAGCACCGGGGAAGTGAAACTCCAGGCGCCACCGTTAGTGACCTGAACACTGCCGAGCACGGTATCACCATCACGTACCGTGACAATGGTGCCCACCTCGGCAGTGCCGCTCAGTACCGGCGTGGTGTCATTGGTGGCACCACCGGAAGTGATCGGTGTGGGGGTGCCGTTGTCGTTGTTCAGCACCACAGCGTTAGCCGAATCAGGTGCAACGGTATCCACGCTGAAGCCAAATGCCGGTGATTCAGGGCCGGCGTTACCGGTTGAATCAGTGACAATGGTAGTCAGGCTGTGTGGGCCATCAATCAACGCGGTCGCTGGCGTAAAGCTCCAGTTGCCATCGCTACCAACAATCGCGGTACCAATCGTGGTGCCGTTATCTTTCACTGTGACGATACTGCCCGCTTCTGCGGTGCCACTGAGCACTGGCGTTGGGTCGTTAGTAGCACTGCCTGCGGTAATAGGCACCGCTACACCCGTTGAGTCATCACTGAGCTGCAGATTGCCGACTTCACCCGGAGAGGTGCTGTCAACAATCACCACAACTTCGGAGGTTGGTGCGCTGCTATTACCCGCAGGGTCAGTGACCACGGTGGTAATGCTATGGCTACCCTCATCCAATGCGGTGGTTGGCGTAAAGCTCCAGGTCCCTCCTGTGCCGACCACCACCGTGCCGAGCACGGTGTTGCCTTCAGAAATGGTGACGGTGCTGCCTGGCTCAGCCGTTCCGCTCAGGGTTGGTGTGGTATCGCTGGTTGAACCGCCAGTGGCGATTGGGGTGCCATCGTCTGTAGAGAACTGCAGCCCTCCTGCCGCTGCAGGTGCTTGTGTATCCACGGTGACGGTGATGGCTGGTGAAGCCTCGCTAACGTTACCTGCCGGGCTGGTCACCGTCGTGGTCAGACTGTGATCGCCCTGGCTCAGCGCTGGCGTAGTGAAGCTCCAGGTCCCCCCGGCGCCTACCACCACGGTGCCCAGAACCGTGGTGCCATCCAGCACGGTAACGGTGCTGCCAACGGCGGCTGAACCGGTTAACACCGGTGTTGTGTCATTTGTCGCACCATTGGTAATCGGTACCGCCGTACCGCTGGTGTCATTGTTCAGCACCAGCCCACTTGCAGGATCCGGTCGCGTGGTGTCCACGTTAAAGGTAATCGGTGTGGTTTCCGGACCGGTGTTGCCGGCCGGATCCGTCACGGTGGTCGTCAGGCTATGCGAACCCGACTCCAGCGGCGTTGTTGGGGTGAAACTCCAGCTACCATTGCTGCCAACGGTGACCGAACCAATCTCCGTGCCGTTGTCAGAAACTTTCACCGTGCTGCCCGGTTCAGCGGTACCACTCAGGACTGGAGTGGTGTCATTAGTGGTGCCACCGGCGGTAATAGGGACCGGCGTGCCGCTGGTGTCATTGTTGAGCTGCAGACCACTCGCTTCTGCAGGTGCGGTGGTGTCTACGGTGATCACGATAGGCGTAGATGGACCGCTGGTATTACCGGCAGGACTGGTGGTGGTTGCGGTAATGCTGTGGTTGCCCTCACCCAACGGATCGGTTGGGGTGAAGCTCCAGGTGCCGCCCGCGCCGACAACTACTGTGCCCAGCACTGTGCCGCCATCTGAGACGGTGATAGTGCTACCTGCCGCAGCGGATCCACTCAGAACTGGAGTGGCATCATTCGTTGCCGTGCCGGAGGTAATCGGTACTGGGGTGCCGCTCTCATCATTACTCAACGCCACATTACCCGGTGCAGCAGGGATGGTGGTATCAACGGTGACGGTAATTGGCGTGGTTGCCGCACCGGTATTGCCCGCAGGGTCAGTTACCGTGGTGGTGAGGCTGTGGCTGCCATCGCCCAACGGTGAAGTTGGCGTAAAGCTCCAGTTGCCGTCATTACCCACCGTAGTGGAGCCAATAACCGTACCGTTGTCAGAAACATTGACGGTGCTGCCAGGTTCGGCTCGGCCACTCAGCACCGGCGTGGTGTCATTGGTGGTGCCGCCAGTGATCGGTACTGCTGTGCCGCTGGAATCATTGCTCAGCAGCACACCTGTTGCTGCTGCTGGTGCGGTGGTGTCGACTGTCACAATGACGGGCGTACTAGCCGGTCCGGTGTTACCCGCCGGATCGGTCACGGTTGTGGTCAGGCTATGGCTGCCATCGCCCAGCGGCGTGGTGGGGGTATAGCTCCAGGTGCCATCGCTTCCGGTAGTGGCAGTGCCCAATACCGCGCCGCCATCAGAAACGGTTACCGTACTGCCCGGTTCTGCGGTGCCGCTCAGGGTTGGCGTGTTGTCATTGGTGCTGCCGCCAGAAGTAATTGGTGTACCGCCATCATTGCTAAGCTGGACGTTGCCCGCCGCTGCTGGAGGTTGCGTATCAACCGTCACGGTCACAGGCGTCGATGCCGGGCCGGTGTTACCCGCCGGATCCGTCACGGTGGTCGTCAGGCTGTGGTTGCCATCACTCAGCGGTGGTGTGGTGTAAGTCCAGGTGCCATCGCCGCCGACTGTTGTTGTACCAATGACGGTGGTGCCATCTGTAATGGTGACAGTACCGCCAGGCTCACCGTTACCTTCCAGAGTCGGCGTTGTGGTGTTAGTGCTGCTGCCCGATGGAATCGGATCGCCATCACCATTGGTCAGGCCAACGCCCGTTGGTGCCGCAGGCGCCACGGTATCAATAGTAACGTTGATCGTCGGCGTGTCGCTGATCGCGCCAGTGGTTGGGTTGGTGGCGGTGGCATGGAAGGCATAGGTGCCATCCGTTAACGCGGCTGGCGTAAAGTTCCACTGCCCGTTACGGCCCGCCGTGACGCTGCCGAGTACGGTGGTGCCGTTGTAAATGGTGATCAGATCACCCGCGCCTGCCAGACCACTCAGCACTGGCGTGCTGTCATGGGTGCTGGAGTTATCCGTCAACTGCACGATGGTGCTGCCGCTGTCGTCCGCTACCACAATGAGTTCATTGGTGGTCGGTACGCCTGCGTCAATATTCACGGTAAAGGCCGGTGATGCCGGGCTCACGTTACCTGCGGCGTCGGTCACTGTAGTGGTGAGGTTATGCTGGCCATTGGTCAGTGGTGAAGCTGGCGTGAAGCTCCAGTTGCCATCCGTGCCCACTGATGCGGAGCCCAACAGCGTGGTGCCATCGTAAACCTTAACGATGCTGCCCGCTTCTGCCGTGCCGCTCAGGGTTGGTGTGCTGTCATCAGTGGTCGCACCGGAAGTCAGCGCCCCGGTGCTGGTGCCTGCATCATCAGTCACGACCAGTCCACTAACCGCCGCTGGCGCCGTGGTATCAACGGTAAAGGTAATCGGGGTGGTGGCTGGGCTGCTGTTACCTGCCGCATCTGTTGCGGTAGTCGTCAGACTATGGCTACCCTCTCCCAATGCTGGGGTGGTGAAGCTCCAGTTACCATTGCTACCTACAGTCACACTACCCAGCACAGTGTTGCCATCACGAATGGTGACCACGCTACCCGCTTCGGCGCTGCCGCTAAGGACTGGCGTTGCATCATTGGTGAGGCTGCCGTTGGTAATAGGCACGGACGTGCTGCCTGCATCGTTATTAATCTGCAAGCCGGTCACTGCATCAGGCGCCACCGTATCCACGGTGATATTGATGGTGACGGTATCAGTGATGTTCCCTGCTGCATCGGTGATAGTGCCATGAATTGCATGCGGGCCATCACTCAGGATGCCCATTCTGAACAGCCATTGTCCGTTCGCGCCTGCGGTGGTGCTGCCAAGAAGCTGGCTACCGTCATACAGGGTGATGATATTGCCGGGACTCGCCGAACCAATCAGCACTGGCGTAGGATCGTTGGTGCTGGCTCCATCAACCAACTGCTCAACGGTGTTGCCGTTATCATCGATCACTTCCAGAGAATCACTGGCCGTTGGCAGATCGGCTTCAATATCCACAATAAATGGTGGGCTGGCAGGGCCAACATTGCCTGCGGTATCTGTGGCGGTGATGGTGAAACTATGAGAACCGTTGCTCAGAGCCGGCGTGGTGAAGGTCCAGGTTCCATCAACGCCCACGGTGGTATTACCCAGCAGTGTGGTGCCGTCATAGATGCTCAACAGCGCATTAGGTTCACCCGTGCCGCTCAGCGTTGGCGTGTTATCGTCAGTCACCGCGCCTGAAGTCAGTTCACCTTGTGAATCACCTACATTATCGGTGACCACGAGGTCACTGACTGCGGCAGGTGGCGAGGTGTCCACAGTGACAGCAATCGGAGAGGACGCTGGGCTGGTATTGCCCGCAGCATCGGTAACGGTAGTCGTCAGGCTATGACTGCCTTCACCGAGTGCCGGTGCGGTAAAGCTCCAGTTGCCATCGCTGCCAACGGTTGCCGTGCCCAACACATTGTCGCCATCACGCACAGTAACGGTGCTGCCAGGTTCAGCCGTGCCGCTCAGTACTGGGGTGTTATCACTGGTGGAGCCGCCTGCCGCGATTGGCGTAACGGTACTGCCGTTGTTGTTGCTCAGCTGCAGATCGCCTGCCGCCGCTGGCGCAACGCTATCAATCGTGATGTTGATGGTGACAGAGTTGGTAGGATTACCGGTGCTGTCGGTGGCAACCGCATGGAAGGAGTAAGAACCATCCGCCAACGTAGAGGGAGTGAAGCTCCACTGACCGTCGGAACCTGCAGTGGTGCTGCCCAGCAAGGTGGTGCCGTTGTACAGCGTAATAATGTCCCCGGCTGCCGCCAGGCCACTCAGAACAGGTGTTTTATCATGCGTGCTTGAGCCATCAGGCAACACTTTCAGCGTACTGCCGCTATCGTCAGTGACCTGCAACGTGCTGGTGGTTGGCGGCACACCCGCATTCACCGTCAAACCAAAACCGGTAGTTGCCGGACTGACATTGCCTGCGGCATCCGTTACCGTCACGCTCAGCGTATGTGCGCCATTACTCAGCGCAGGCGTGGTAAAGCTCCAGTTACCTGCACTGTCAGCGGCCACACTGCCCAGCAGCGTGGTGCCGTCATAAACCTTAACGATGCCATTGGCTTCAGCTTTGCCGCTCAGGGTTGGCGTACTGTCGTCAGTGGTGGATCCGGCTGTCAATGGGCCGGTGACGGTGCCAACGTTATCGCTGACCACCAGATCGCTGGCACCTGCAGGGGCCTGTGTGTCCACGGTGAAGGTGATAGGATCAGAAGCCGCACTGGTATTTCCGGCAGGATCAGTAACGGTAGTGGTCAGGCTATGACTTCCTTCGGACAGCGTTGGAGAGGTAAAGCTCCAGCTGCCGTTGCTGCCCACTGTGGCCGTACCCAGCACGGTATCACCATCACGGATGGTCACTGTACTGCCCGGCTCCGCTGTCCCGGTGAGCACCGGATGAGTGGTATTGGTCGCACCAGGTCGGCAGAGCGTCGTGGAGGGAAAGAGTGTGCGCGCTGGGAAAGGTCTGCG
>NZ_CAJCKS010000207.1:0-7446 GCF_903970985.1 Pantoea sp. ME81
CGCATAACGATGCCGCACTGCTGGATGATTTGATTACCAATATCCAGTTCACACCAGCGGATGCGGCGCATAACACGCTGGATAACATTAAGCTGATTGCCGAAACCGCTGGCGACGCGAATAACCTGCTGCGCCAATATATCGCCTATGCCAGCGAACGCGCGGCGCGCCATTTGAATGCGGAATTGAAGGGGGCATGGCAGGCGCGCAGCGCGCAGCTGCAAGCGCAGGTTACCCGTCAGCAGGAAGTGGCACAGGCGGTGTTTGATCGCCAGCGTCAACGTATTGAACAGGCCTTAAAGGTTGCTAGTCAGCAGGGCATCAAAGAAAACCGTGCTCCGGTCATTGGCGAAGCGCTGCCTGACAGCGATCGCTTCCTGCTCGGGCAGCAAATGCTGCAGGCTCAGCTCGATACATTGCAGGCCAGCGGGCCCGCTTACGATTTGAGCTATGATCAGAACAGAGCGATGCTGGGCACGTTGCAGGCAGGCGCGCAGTTGGATAAGCCCTTCCAGACTTACCGCTATCTGCGTACGCCTGAAGAGCCGGTGTCGCGCGACAGTCCGCGCCGAGTGTTTATGATGATCATGTGGGGCGTCATTGGCGCGCTGGTGGGTGCAGGTGTGGCGCTGGTGCGCCGTCCTCGTCCAACGTCACCAACGAGCCATTAAGAGAAGCCATGTGAAAGTTCTGACCGTATTTGGCACGCGTCCTGAGGCGATCAAAATGGCCCCGCTGGTGCAAGCACTGGCGCAGGATCCGGCGTTTGAATCGCGCTTATGCGTGACCGCGCAGCATCGTGAAATGCTCGATCAGGTGCTGCGGCTGTTCAAGCTGCAGCCCGATTACGATCTCAATATCATGCGCCCGGAACAGGGGCTGACGGAGATCACCAGCCGCATTTTGCAGGGGATGAAAACGGTGCTCGCCGATTTTCAGCCCGATGTGGTGCTGGTGCACGGTGATACCACCACCACTTTTGCTGCTAGCTTAGCCGCTTTTTATCATCAGATTCCGGTGGGGCACGTCGAAGCAGGATTGCGCACCGGCAACCTGATGTCGCCCTGGCCGGAAGAGGCTAACCGCACCTTAACCGGTCATCTGGCGAGCTACCATTTCACCCCAACCGAGAGTTCGCGGCAGAATCTGCTGCGTGAAAATTTGCCGGATGACTGTATCGTTGTTACCGGCAATACGGTGATTGATGCGCTGCTATGGGTGCGCGATCGGGTGCTGGATGATGGCGATCTGAATGCACGTCTTGCAGCACGTTATCCGTTCCTTGATGCGGATAAAAAACTGATTCTGGTCACCGGCCATCGCCGTGAAAGCTTTGGCGGCGGTTTCGAACGCATTTGCAGCGCGCTGGCGCAGATTGCACGTCAGCATCCGCAGGCGCAGATCGTCTATCCGGTGCACCTCAATCCCAACGTCAGTGAGCCAGTAAATCGTATCCTGAGTGGGATCGACAATATCATTTTGATTGAGCCACAGGAGTATTTGCCGTTTGTCTGGCTGATGAACCGTTCCTGGCTGATCCTCACCGATTCCGGTGGTATTCAGGAAGAAGCGCCATCATTGGGCAAACCGGTTTTGGTCATGCGTGATACGACTGAGCGTCCGGAAGCGGTGAATGCGGGCACAGTAAAACTGGTTGGTACCGATATTGACCGGATTGTCGAGGAAGTTAGCCTGCTGCTGCAGGACGAGGAAGCCTGGCAGAGGATGAGTCGCGCGCACAATCCGTATGGCGATGGACAAGCCTGCTCGCGCATCCTGCAGGCACTGAAACAACACAGAGTATAATTATGCGTTTTGAAACCATTTCCGTTATCGGACTGGGCTACATTGGGCTGCCAACGGCGGCCGTTTTTGCCTCAAAGGGAAAAAAAGTGATCGGCGTGGATATCAATGTCCGCGCGGTCGAGACCATTAATCGCGGCGACATTCACATTGTCGAGCCGGAGTTAGGTGACGTGGTGCGTGAAGCCGTGCAGGCAGGTTTTCTGCGAGCTACCACGCAAGCCGAAGCTGCGGATGCCTTCTTAATCGCCGTACCTACGCCGTTTATCGGCGATCATCAGCCGGACCTGAGCTATGTACAGGCAGCCGCGTTGTCGATTGCACCGGTGCTGAAAACGGGCGATTTAGTGATCCTCGAATCGACCTCACCGGTTGGCGCGACCGAACAGATGGCCGCCTGGCTGGCGGAGGCACGTCCTGACCTGCGTTTCCCGCAGCACGGTGATAACTGTGACGTGTTTATCGCTTACTGCCCTGAGCGCGTGCTGCCCGGCAAAGTGATGGTAGAGCTGCTGGAAAATGACCGTGTGATTGGCGGCATGACGCCTGCGTGCTCAGCACGGGCCAGCGAACTGTATCGCATCTTCCTGCGCGGCGAATGTGTGGAAACCAACGCGCGTACTGCCGAGATGTGTAAGCTTACGGAGAACAGCTTCCGTGATGTGAATATTGCCTTCGCTAATGAGCTGTCGCTGATCTGCGCGGAACAGAAGATCAACGTGTGGGAATTGATTGCGCTGGCGAACCGCCATCCACGCGTCAACATTCTGCAGCCCGGACCGGGCGTCGGTGGGCATTGTATCGCTGTTGATCCCTGGTTTATCGTGGCGCAAAATCCGGAGCTGGCGCGTCTGATTCGCACCGCGCGAGAAGTGAATGATGCGAAACCGACGTGGGTGTTAGATCAGGTCAAACAGCAGTTGGCTGATTGCCTGACTGTCAGCGGCAAACGTGCTTCTGAGGTGACGATTGCCTGCTTCGGTTTGGCGTTTAAACCGAACATTGATGATTTGCGCGAGAGCCCGGCAATGACAGTGGCGCACCTGATTGCCGAGTGGCACAGCGGCAGCACGCTGGTGGTTGAACCGCATGTGGCAGAAATCCCTGCGCAACTGGCCCATGAAGCGGCTCTGGTTTCCACCCAGGATGCATTGCAGCAAGCAGATATCATCGTGATGCTGGTTGATCACGCGCAGTTCCGCGCTATCGATGCCAGCGAGATCACGCAGCAGTGGATTATCGATACCAAAGGTGTCTGGCGATGAAACAGTTCCTGGTGACAGGTGGCGCAGGCTTTATTGGGTCCGCACTGGTGCGATTTCTGATTGAGCAAACCGACCATCAGGTGGTGGTGGTGGATAAACTCAGCTACGCAGGCAATTTAGCCTCTCTGGCTTCAATACAGAATGATGCGCGCTATGCCTTTGAGCAGGTGGATATTTGCGACCGAGCCGAACTGGACCGTGTCATTGCCCAATATCAACCGGATTGCATTATGCATCTGGCCGCAGAAAGCCATGTGGATCGCTCGATTGATGGCCCGATTGCCTTCATCGAAACCAATATCGTGGGCACCTATCAGTTACTGGAAGCCGCTCGCCATTACTGGAATGGTATGGCGGATGAGCGTAAAAAAGGCTTTATCTTCCATCACATTTCCACTGACGAAGTGTTTGGCGATTTGCATGGCAGCGATGATTTCTTTACCGAAACCACGCCGTATGCGCCCAGCAGCCCTTATTCAGCGACGAAAGCCAGCAGCGATCATTTGGTTCGCGCCTGGTTACGCACTTACGGCTTGCCGATCATCGTCACCAACTGTTCGAACAATTATGGCCCTTATCACTTTCCTGAAAAATTGATTCCACTGACTATCATCAATGCGTTGGCGGGTAAGCCTTTGCCGGTGTATGGCAACGGCAGCCAGATTCGCGATTGGCTGTATGTAGAGGATCATGCGCGAGCACTCTACAGTGTGGTGAGCAGCGGCAAAGTGGGTGAAACCTATAATATTGGTGGTCACAACGAACGCCGTAATATTGAGGTGGTGGAAACCCTGTGCGATCTGCTGGACGAACTGGCACCGCAGCAGCGCGCCACGCATCTGACGCGCTATCGAGATCTGATCACTTTTGTCACCGATCGTCCCGGTCACGATCTGCGTTACGCCATCGACGCCAGCAAAATTGCGCGTGAGTTAGGCTGGACGCCGCAGGAAACCTTCGAAAGTGGCATTCGCAAAACCGTGCAGTGGTATTTGGCAAACCCACAGTGGTGGCAGGCGATTCTCAACGGTAGCTATCGTGGCGAGCGGTTGGGTTTAACCACGCCGCGCTGAGGCGCAATACAGGAGCAGCAACGATGAAAGGTATCATCCTGGCGGGCGGTTCGGGTACGCGTTTGCACCCTATTACTCGCGCTATCTCAAAGCAGCTACTGCCGGTTTACGACAAACCGATGATCTACTATCCACTGTCGGTGCTGATGCTGGCGGGGATCCGCGAGGTCCTGATTATCACCACGCCGGAAGATCGCGCGCACTTCGAGCGTTTGCTCGGTGATGGCAGCGAGTTCGGCCTGCAGCTAGAGTATGCTGAGCAACCCAGCCCTGATGGTTTGGCGCAGGCGTTTATCATTGGTGAGTCCTTCATTGGCAATGACAGCTGCTGTCTGGTGCTGGGCGACAACCTCTATTTTGGCCAGGGCTTCAGTCCGAAACTGAAAAAAGTGGCTGCGCGCAGTAGCGGTGCGACGGTGTTTGCCTATCAGGTGATGGATCCCGAGCGGTTTGGTGTGGTGGAATTTGATGACGACTTCAATGCGCTTTCCATCGAGGAGAAGCCGCAGCAACCCAAATCACGTTGGGCGGTAACCGGCCTCTACTTCTACGACAATCGCGTGGTGGAGTTTGCCAAACAGGTGCAGCCTTCTGCACGGGGCGAGCTGGAAATCACCGCGATTAACCAGATGTATCTTGAGCAGGGTGAACTCTCTGTCGAGTTGCTGGGACGCGGTTTTGCCTGGCTGGATACCGGTACACACGACAGTCTGATTGAAGCGAGTATGTTTGTGCAGACCGTGGAGAAACGTCAGGGCTTTAAAATTGCCTGTCTGGAAGAGATTGCGTGGCGCAACGGTTGGCTAAGTGACGAACAGTTGCTGGCGGCGGCGCAAGCGTTGACCAAAACTGGCTACGGCCAATACCTGATGGATGTTCTCCATGCCCGTCCGCGTCAGTATTAACCCCCTCGAGTGGGAAAGCGATTTCTTTGGCGTGAACAGTGCGCGTATCGACCTGGATGGCGACTTCACCCTTGCCGACGCGCTGCAACAGCCAGATACGTTGTGGCAGGCCAAAGTGCCCGCCGAGCGCACCGACGCCATTGATGCCTTAAGCCAGCACGGTTTTCAGCTGGTGGAAGGTGAGGCCGATCTGGCCATCAATATCAAACGCACCGAGCGCCAGGTTGGCGTGCGCATTGCGCGTGAAGCACAGATTCCGGCATTGCGTGAGGCGGCATCGCATGCCTTTCGCCAAAGCCGTTTTCGTGCGCCCTGGTTTAACGCCGATGACAGCGGTCGTTTCTATGCGCAGTGGATTGAAAACGCGGTACGCGGCACCTTTGATCATCAATGCCTGGTGGCCAGCGACGAATCCGGCCAATTACAAGGCTATGTCTCGATGCGTGAAGTGAACGGTGATGCGCGTATCGGCCTGCTCGCCGTGCTACCCGCAGCGCAAGGGCAGGGCATTGGTCAACGCTTGCTGTTGGCGGCAGCGGATTGGGGCCGCGTGCGACAACTTGAACGACTGCGCGTCGCGACCCAGCTTAGCAATCTTACGGCGATGCGCCTCTATTTACGCAGCGGTGCACGCCTTGAAAGTACCGCCTACTGGTTTTACAGGACAGCTACATGATCCCATTTAATGCGCCGCCAGTCGTCGGCAGTGAACTTGAATATATGCAGTCGGCGATGGCCAGCGGCAAACTCTGCGGTGACGGTGGATTTACCCGCCGCTGTCAGCAGTGGATGGAGCAGCATTTTGGCAGCAAAAAAGTGCTGCTGACCCCCTCCTGCACCGCCTCGCTGGAAATGGCCGCACTGTTAATCGATATCCAGCCCGGCGATGAAGTGATCATGCCGAGCTACACCTTTGTTTCCACCGCCAATGCCTTCGTGCTGCGCGGTGCTGTGATCGTGTTCGTCGATGTGCGCCCCGATACGCTGAATATCGATGAAACGCTGATTGAAGCCGCGATCACTGAGAAAACCCGTGCGATTGTGCCGGTGCACTACGCGGGCGTCGCCTGCGAGATGGATAGCATTATGGCGCTGGCGGCGAAGCATCAATTATTTGTGATTGAAGATGCGGCGCAGGGCGTGATGTCGCAGTACAAGGGGCGTGCGCTCGGCACGATTGGTCATATTGGCTGCTTTAGCTTCCATGAAACCAAAAACTACACCGCTGGCGGTGAAGGTGGAGCAACACTGATAAATGACGCGAAGCTGGTGGAGCGTGCAGAGATCATCCGCGAAAAGGGCACTAACCGCAGTCAGTTCTTCCGTGGCCAGGTGGATAAGTACACCTGGCGCGATATCGGTTCGAGCTATTTGATGGCAGATCTGCAAGCTGCCTACCTGTGGGCGCAACTCGAAGCGGCTGAGCGTATTAACCAGCAGCGTTTGCGCCTGTGGCAGCGCTATTATGATGCGCTGCAACCGCTGGCGGCGGCGGGACGCATCGAGCTACCAGTGGTGCCGGTTAATTGCCTTCACAACGCGCACATGTTTTACATCAAACTGCGCGACAGCGACGACCGTCAGGCACTGATTAACTGGATGAAAGAGGCGGAAATCCTCACGGTGTTCCACTACATACCCTTGCACTCTTCGCCAGCCGGTGAACGTTTTGGTCGCTTGCACGGTGATGACCGCTTCACCACCAAAGAGAGTGAGCGCCTGCTGCGCCTGCCGCTGTTTTATAACCTGTCGGATAACAATCAGCGCACCGTTATCAGCTCGCTGTTGAGTTTCTTTGCCTGATGTCGTTAGCCAAAGCTTCAGTCTGGACGGCCTCATCGACGTTGGTAAAAATCATTGCCGGACTGCTGGTGGTGAAACTGCTGGCGGTCAGCTTTGGGCCAGAAGGGGTTGGCCAGGCCGGTAACTTTCGCCAGCTGATTACCGTATTAGGTGTATTGGCCGGCGCGGGCATTTTCAACGGCGTGACCACCTACATCGCGCAATTTCAGCAGCAACCTGAGCAACTGCGTGCCGTGACGGGTACGGCATCCACCATGGTGATTGGCTTCTCCACGCTGGTGGCGCTGGTGTTCTTGCTGGCAGCGGGGCCGATCAGTCATGCGCTATTTGGTCACGACGACTATGCCAACGTGGTGCGCATCGTGGCTTTTCTGCAGTTTGGCATTGCCTGGGCCAATTTGACACTGGCCTTGCTCAAGGGTTTTCGCGATGCGCGCGGCAATGCGCAGGCGCTGATTATCGGTAGTCTGGTGGGCGTGCTGGGTTATGTGTTGTGCTGGTGGCTGGGTGGATATGCCGGAGCGTTGGTGGGTTTAGCGCTGGTGCCTGCACTGTTGGTGTTCCCGGCACTGCTGATGCTGCGCCGTCATCGTCAGG
>NZ_CAJCKS010000208.1:0-7414 GCF_903970985.1 Pantoea sp. ME81
TGATTATTGAGATTGGCAAATGGGTGATGGAGAGAACCCTGCAGCAAATGTCTGACTGGGATCGCATGTATCATCTTAGTAATTTGATGTTTTCGATCAATATCAGTCCATTGCAGTTGATGCATCGGGATTTTACCCAGGATACTTTGCTGACGCTCTCACATCACAAAATCAGTCCGGAAAGATTAAAGTTTGAAATAACTGAAACCACCTTTATTTACGATCAAAAAAGAATCAGCAGTGTCATTGAGCATTTCAGTCAGTTAGGCATTAAATGGGCGATCGATGATTTTGGTGTAGGCTATTCATCGCTGAAATCGATCAGTGATTTCGCGATTGATGATATCAAGATCGATAAATCGCTTATCATGCATATTTTTGACAATGAATCCGCCGCCATTGTGGTACACAAAACGATTGAACTGTCGCGTGAAATGGGATTGAACGTACTGGCTGAAGGGATCGAAAGCGAAGAGTATTTCGACTACCTGCGCGACAAAGGCTGTAACCTATTCCAGGGGTATCACTTTGCCCGTCCACTCCCTGCGGGAGAGGCTGCGCTTTGGATCCGTAAAGCCACCACATAAGAGACTTTTGCCATGGCGGCGGCTGAGCCGCCATTGTGCACAGGATTAAAATATCGCTTTGGCGATCGTTAACGCCAGTCCTAATGTGACGAGTTGCATTGAAACCATCCATTTGGTTTGTTTGTTCAGCGCCTGGTACAGATCGCCCCTGATCGCCAGTACATCCGCCTTGGTCGCGTAATTTTCCTTTATGGACGCAACATCAGCTTTCACTTCTCGAACCTCCGATCGCACTTCCGCTATTTCTAATTTGACTTCAGATACATCCTGTTTAGTTGCATAATTCGACTTAATAACGGCAACATCTGTAGCGATGATGGCAACCGACTCTTCCAGCTTCCTGACTCTTGACTCTATGATAACGCCCCCCAATCTCGGCCGCTTAATTTCTCTGCACTGTAGGGATTGCGCGTAGCAGATATTAAGTTGACCTCTTATATTTTCAACTAACATGTTAACCCCAATCTCATTAAGCGTTGATTGGGTAATGCAGGTTAAGCCAGACTCATTCAAAATCTTTTTTACTCTTTTTCAACCTCACATTCCCTCTGGAAACACCAATATGACACCTTACCGACAGGCTAAACAATACCGATCCTTGTAAGAGAAGATAAAAAACCATCTGAAGCGATTAATTAAATGCAAGGCGAGTTTATTTCACGGTCAAAAAATGAGATTTACCGTTTAATTCATGCCAAAAAAAATAAATAAAAGAATGAATAAGTTCACAACAACGCTGAAAAGAAAGAACTCACAACAATCAAGCTGTGAGTTTTCTCTCAATTAACAAAAAATCATTTATTGATAAACAATCCCAGGCGGATTGACCTGTGACGCCTCCACGCCCTCCTCCTGTTCTCCCCAGCGTGCCAGCACTTGTTGGTACTGTCCGCTGGTTATCGCTCCATTGATCGCCTGCTGTAATGCCACATCCAGCCCATTACCTTTTTTAGTCGTCACTGCCACCCAGGCGCGGAACGGACCGTGACCGACGATTTTGGTTTGACCGCGTGACGCCACTTTCCATGCCGCCATGGCTTGTGGGCCAAATGAAGCATCGGCGCGCCCGGAGAGCAACGCCAGCGTCGCTGAGGCATCATCATTGAGATATATCGGCTGAACCGGAGCCAACCCCTGTGCACGGTTTTTCGCATCCCAACTCAGCAAAATTTTCTCCTGGTTGGTACCGGAACCGACAATGATGCGTTTACCCGCCACGTCCTCGCGCCCTTTGATCGCCGTGATTGCACTGTCCGTTTTCACGGCGAACGCATGGTTATCCGCGCGGTAAGTCGCGAAATCGAACTTCTGTTTCCGTTCTTCCGTCACCGCGATATTAAACATTGCCACATCATAACGTCCGGCGGTGAGGCCCAGCGGCCAGTCTTCCCAGGCGGCAGGCACCAGCTTGAGTTTCAACCCCAAACTGTCGGCCAGCAGCCGGGCGAAATCAGGGTCGCTACCAATCAGCGTTTTATTGTCTGATGCCCACAAGCCTATTGGCGGGGAATTGGATGCGGAAGTCGCGACCGTCAAATATCCCGGCGTCACAAAATGAAATCCAGCCGGAATTTTGGCGATGGCTTGCGGGTTAGCCGGAATGTGGATTGGCGTTTCGTTGTTTTTTGCATCCAGCGTTGCTGCGGCACACAGTGGCGAGCTGAACAACCATGCGGCCAGCGCACTGACTATCACTCTCTCCATTACAGCACCCGTGCCAAAAATCGTTTCGTACGCTCATGACGCGGTTGGTTCAACACCTGGTGCGTACTGCCTTGTTCGACGATACGGCCATCAACCATAAACACCACCTGATCCGCCACTTCGCGCGCAAAACCAATCTCGTGCGTCACAATCACTAGCGTGGTGCCGGATCGTGCCAGCTTCTTAATCACGTCCAGCACCTCACCCACCAACTCAGGATCGAGCGCCGAGGTCGGTTCATCAAACAGCATCACGCGTGGATTCAGCATCAAGGCACGTGCAATGGCGATGCGTTGCTGCTGGCCACCCGAAAGATGTCGCGGCCAGGCATCAGCTTTATGCCGCAACCCCACGATATCCAGCAATTCTCCCGCACGCTCAATCGCCTCGCGCCGTGACAATTGACGATGGGCAATCGGTGCTTCAATCAGGTTGTCTAAAACCGTCAGATGGGGAAATAAATTGAAGTTCTGAAACACGTAACCGACGTTGATGCGCTGGCGCAAAATCGCCTTCTCTTTCAACTCATACAACTTGTCACCACGACGTTGATAACCGATGTAATCGCCGTCGATTTGAATAAACCCTTCATCCACGCGTTCCAGATGATTAATGGTGCGCAGTAGCGTGGATTTCCCTGATCCTGACGGGCCAAGAATCACCGTCACCGAGCCGGGCTCCAGCTCCAGCGAGACGTCATCCAGCGCTTTGTGTTTACCAAATGACTTACTGACGCCGGTAATGCTGATGGCACCGGTAGTGTGCAGATTGCGATAATCAATGGCTTCGGACATGAGAAAGCTCCTCATTGGCGGTAGCAGAGCGATTGCGCCATTGACGCCAGCGCGACGGTTGCGGTTCACGCGTCACGCTGCGGGCCAGCCAACGTTCAACGCTGTGCTGCAGCAGTGACAATACGGTGGTGATAATCAGATACCAGGCCGCACCCACCATTAACAGCGGGATCACCTGTTGCGTGCGGTTGTAGATCATCTGGATGGTATAAAACAGTTCCGGCATCGCCAGCACGTACACCATGGAAGTCCCTTTGGCGAGGCTGATGATTTCGTTAAACGTGGTGGGAATAATGGCGCGTAGGGCTTGCGGCAGAATGATGCGGAAGGTACGACGGGACGAGGACAAACCCAGCGCCGACGCTGCCTCAAACTGACCGTGATCGACACCCAAAAAGCCGCCGCGAATAATCTCCGCACTGTAGGCGCTCTGCACCAGCGTCAATCCAATCACCGCTGCCGGGAACTGCCCCAGCACATTGATAGTCTGGAAATGGCCCCACGACAGTGTCGTGAAAGGCACGCCGAGCGACAGCGTGTCGTACAGGTAGGAGAAGTTATACAGAATAATCAGCACCACAATCAGCGGCAGCGAGCGAAATAGCCAGATGTAACCAAACGCCAGCGTGCTCAATAACCATGACGAAGAGAGCCGCGCCAGCGCCAGCAGGCCGCCAAAAATCAAACTCAGCACCGTGCCGAACAACGTCAGTAACAGCGTTTGCCCCAGCCCTGTGAGAATCACCGGATCAAAGAACCAGCGGGCAAATACGCGCCATTCCCAACGGGGATTAAAGGCCACCGAATCAATCACGCTGGCGAGAATAAACAGTGCGACAATCGCCCCGATGATCCTTCCTGGGTAGCGTGCGGGCACCACGGTTAAATGTTTTTCCTGACTCATCATGACTCCTTAGCTGGCCTGCACCACGCTGTGCACATCAATCACCTTGAGGAAGCGTAAACGCCCGTCATGAGGTGGCCGACTGTAGATTTCCATATCTTCGCGTAGCGCAAACTGCGGCTGATAGCCGTGGCCGATATACAGCTGAACGGCTTCCGGCTGGCGAAATCCGGTGGTCAGGAACACGCGCTGATAACCGGCGCGCAACGCACGCCGTTCAAGCTCCTGCAAAATCAGCAGCGCCAATCCCTGACGGCGCAGATCGCTGCGCGTCCAGATGCGTTTAAATTCCGCGGTCACCTCGTCATAAGGTTTATAGGCGCCCATGGCGATGATCTCGCCGTCACGCTCCAGCACGATAAACAGCCCACGCGGCGGCAAGTACCACTCGGTTAATTCCACCTCGTTAGCGCTTTTGAAGAAATCGCCGTAACGTGCCGCATACTCGCCAAACAGACCGGTGATAATCGGCTGCAACTCAGCGGCTTCAGGATGCACTTCGCGGAAAAATTGCTGGCTCATGCAGCCTCCTTAGTCGCCAAGACCGGCTGGGTTGATTTCAGAGCGATCCAGACGCTCCACGCCTTCACCCCAACGGTTCAGCACCTTGTCGTAATCACCGTTCTTGATCACGCCGTTGAGCGCGGTGTTAATCGGTTGTACCAGACCGTTGTCTTTTTTCACCGTCACCGCAATGTGTGCAGCTTTCGGCCAACCTCCATCCACGCTGCCCACCAGTTTGGTTTGATGAGTTAACGCGGCTTTCCACGCGCCAATCACATTCGGACCGAAGTAGGCATCTGCGCGACCGGACTGCAGCGCCAGCGTTTGCGCAGCATCATCTTTGGTGTAAACCGGGGTAAAAGGCTTCAGCCCCTTCGCCTGATTCTCTTTATCCCACGCCAGCAGGATCGCTTCCTGGTTAGTGCCGGAACCCACAATGATGCGCAGCCCGGCGATGTCTTCAGCTTTGTTCAATGATTTAACCTGGCTGCTGGATTTCACGTAGAAACCCAGGGAATCTTTGCGATAGGTGGCGAAATCGAAGCGCTCTTTACGCTCTTTGGTCACGGTGACATTGGTAATCGCCGCGTCATATTTGCCGGAAGCCACGCCCAGCGGCCAGTCTTCCCACGAGGTCGGCACCACATTGAGTTTCAATCCCAGGCTGTCGGCCACCAGACGAGCGATATCCACTTCGCTGCCGAGCAGGGTTTTGTTGTCATCACTAAATACGGTTAATGGCGGGGAGTTCAGTGCGGCCACCGCCACGGTAAATGAGCCTGGCACGGCAAACTTATGTCCGGCCGGAATTTGCGCCACGGCAGCGGGATTTTCCGCAGTGTTCACCGGTGTTTTATTGGCTTCGATGCTGATCTGCTGACCGTTCACCGCCACGTCTTCAGCCAAAGCCGCACTGCTTAAACTCAGCAACATCAGCGCAATAAGGGATTTTTTCTGCATAGCGTGTTTTCTCTTTAATTTATTGTTGTGTGAACTGATTAACCGGGTCTTTCAGACCGAAGCTGGCACGCAGCGTGGTGCCAGGATATTCGCTGCGGGTCAGGCCGCGCGCTTGCAAGAGGGGGATGACGCGATCGACAAAGCGTTCGAAGGTATCCGGCGTGCCGCCCTGAATAATGAAGCCATCGGTGGCCTCGGTTTCAAACCACAGCTGTAAGCCATCCGCCACCTCTTCTGGCGTGCCAAAGAACAGCGGACGCGGCGTGGCTGCTTCCAGTGCGGCCTGACGCAGTGTGTGACCGTGCGCTTGCGCCTTACGTTTGATTTCATCGGTGGTGCTGCGGAAGCTGTTTTGGCCGATATCGCCAATATCCGGGAAGGGTTCATCAAGCGGGTATTGCGAGAAGTCGTGGTGATCGAAGAAGCGGCCGAGGTAGTTCAATGCATCTTTGATGGAAACCAGTGCGGCGGTAGTTTGGTACTGACGCTCAACGTCTTCGGCATCGTCACCGACAATGACGCCAACGCCCTGGAAGATATGCAGATCCTGCGGTTCACGTCCGTTCGCCACCAGCTGCTTTTTCACATCTTTATAGAAAGCCTGCGCCTCTTCGCGCGTCGGCTGGTGGGTGAAAATGGCATCGGCGTGGCGCGCTGCCAGCTTCTTCCCATCCTCTGACGCACCGGCCTGAAACACGATCGGACGTCCCTGCGGCGTGCGTTCGATGTTCAGTGGACCCTGTACCTGGAAGAAGTCACCGTGGTGATTGAGGGTATGAAGTTTGGTGGCATCGAAGAATTGACCGCTCTCTTTGTTCCGCACAAAGGCATCGCTTTCCCACGAATCCCACAGCCCTTTCACCACCTGCAAATACTCGTCGGCGATGCGATAGCGCAGCGCATGCTCCGGGTGCTGCTGGCGCGAAAAGTTTTTCGCCGATCCTTCCAAAGGCGAGGTCACCACGTTCCAGCCTGCGCGCCCGCCGCTAAGGTGATCGAGGCTGGCAAACTGACGGGCAACCGTGAAGGGTTCGCTGTAAGAGGTGGAGACCGTACCCACCAATCCTAAATGCTCAGTGACTCCCGCCAGCGCCGACAGCAGCGTCAGTGGTTCGAAGCGATTGAGAAAATGGGGAATGGATTTTTCATTGATAAACAAACCGTCGGCGACAAACAGAAAATCCAGCTTGCCAGCTTCCGCCTTGCGCGCGATGTGTTTTGCATAGTCAAAATTGATGCTGGCATTGGCCTGCGCCGCCGGATGACGCCAGGCGGACATATTGCCGGATGCGCCATGCAGAATGGTGCCGAGTCGCAGTTGTCTTGCAGTCATAGTGTTCTCTCTTTTCCATGGCATAGCCTGACGGCGACGGTTTCGTCGCCATACAAAGCGGAGGATATTGGGTTAAATGGGCTAACTCAGAATTGCGTCACGACATCGTGCATTGAGATGCTGCAAGGCCTGCTGCGCCAGTTGGGTGAAATAGTGCGCGGCAGGCGCGATCAGTGCTTCATCGGGGTTGAAACCGCCGTGATGCAGACCAAATTCACTGGCGCTGCCAATGCTGACAAACGCGCCGGGGATCTGTTGTAAGTAATACGCAAAATCTTCGCCGCCGAGGTGCAGTTCTGCGGTTTGCACCCGATACCCCACCAGCTGAGCAATTTCACTGGCAAACTGCGCCCAGCGTGCATCGTTTTCTAGCACCGGCGGACCCGGATGCCAGCTGAAGGTCGCGGTCGCACCGTTTGCCGCCGCAATGTGCTCGACAATCTGACGCGCGCGCTGTTCAAGTTGCGCCCGCACCTGCTTGTCATGGGTGCGCACCGTGCCGCCAAACTCAGCTTCTCTCGGTAAAGAGTTGCCAGATTGACCGGCATCGATGCGCGTCACGCTCAACACCAGGCTATCCAGGGTGTTAAAACTGCGGCTGGTGAGAGATTGCAATGCCTGAATGATC
>NZ_CAJCKS010000209.1:0-7407 GCF_903970985.1 Pantoea sp. ME81
CGTTTGGTGAGGCTGTTCCGGTCAACCCCGGCGCGGAGGGCTTTTCGTAGCACTGCCATTCATTCAGTACAAGGGTGAAATGCACGCCAGAGGCGCCCTTGTACTGCCTGCCTGTCATTGCTCCTTTGCCCTTCGCCGCGACTGGATCGACCGAAACATGAACCCTCACAGAGACAGGAGAAATGCCATGAACACACACAACATCAACGTCAAAACCGCCACGCCAGAATCTCCCAAAACATGGGTGAAAACCCCGTCAGCGCTCTGGCTTGAGCGTAAAAATGATCTGCTGTTTCAACTCGCCGGGATTGAGGGGGAGCTGCTGATGTTCGATTCGCTGGATCGCATGGGGGTTGAGTGGGATGAAGAGAACGATCTGCTTTACTGCGCGCGTGAGGCTGCCATCACCGTGGAAAGCCTGTCAGAAATAGGCGCGGTGAACTCTGAGGCGGTGTATGAAATGGTCAAGTCCGTTGAGGCGCTGGCGATAAACTGCGGGCGCATATTCTGGTGGGATATCCATCCGCGCACGCTGCCAGGTCTGCAAACGTTTTTAGAACAGGCAGCTGATGGACGCGAAAATTTTGTTGCCGCTGAAACGGAGAAACAGAAGCCATTCAGTGTGGACGTGGAAGGCCGTACAGAGTACCTGGAAGACGACCCGATTTATGGTACCTACTGGCGGGACAGTATCCTGCATCTGGGACGCGCATGGAGTGTTGCTGAGGCCATGGCTATCGCTGCCGCAGCCTGGCTTGAAGATGAATGGGACGCGCGCAAAGAGGATCACGACTATTACGACAGCGATTTCGGGCGCGATATGGGGCCGGTCAGTTTTTCTCCGCGCATGATCATCATCCATGACAGCGAGCGCCGCAGAGTGCTGACCGGGGATGCGAGAAAGATGACCTGGTATGCGCACGTAACCGATCCTGTCGAAATTACCCGTATCGCAGCAGAGCAGCAGGCGCTTCGCGAGGAAGCCGCAATGGAATCAGGCTGGGACAACTTTGAAACAGCCCGTCAGCTTCGCGTACAGGCAGATAAATTAGGTGCACCGGTTGTTGATGCGTCCTGGCTGGGCAACTCAGACGTTAATGCGGCGCTCGCTGCCTTTGTCCGTCCCGAGCACAAAACGTGGGGTGCTCGGCTTAACACCCGTGGTTTATCGCCGTTTATGGCGGCTGATATGACGTCTCTGATTGCACTGAGCGACCGCACTTCGCAGTTATCCCGTAGCGATCGTTTTGAAGCGCTGCACAGCGTGGCATTGAGCATTGCCGGGCACGTGAGCCAATCAGTCACAGACTGGTCACTCCGTTGCCCGAAGATCCCGGCGGCGGTGATCAGTGCCTGGCTTCTTACGAGAGAGATTGTCACTGAGCTGTTTGGTGATAATGGAGAAATGGTCTGGGAAGACATAAAGGATTCTCTTGTCTCTCACCTGTATGAAAACAGACTTGCTCACTAATATGAGGTCAGCCGGGAGCGGGGCGGGGGGAAATCCTGCCCGCTTCAGGCGCTCTCAAAAGCGGGCGGCCCTGCGGGCCGGAGAACACCGGTGCTGACGCACCGGTCATCCCCCATCGCCTGCGCTTTCTCTGTGCGGGGCGCTGTCTCTACGTTGTCGCTTATCTCTTTCATTTCTCTTACTTCTCTCTCTACTTTCTGTAGCGGTTAAGTCTTGTAGTGTGCAGCCGCTGCTTCTCCGGTTTCCTGGTCATTAAATCTCAAAACATCAACAAACGGATGGCCCCCTTCGGCTCCCCGGCAGGCCGGGTCGTCGAGCCCGACTGCGCTAACCGGCAAGCCGGTAAGCTCCGCCGAACCGCCAGAAGCGGCGTTTCGGGCCTGACGGCTAGGGTCTGATGGCAACGGCCAATCCAACTCCTGCAGCTGGCTCTCGCCAGCGCATTCACTGGCCACAAAAAGACGTGGCCGCTAAGGACGCCCGCCTTGCGGTCGGGTGTGTGCCTGCTCATTACCGGTGCGGTGGTCATGTTGCGGTAGCTTCCACGCGGCGGGCGAATCCAAGCACAGTCATTCGTCAGTCACCAGGGTGAAATGCACGCCGGGGGCGCCCTGGTCACTGCCGCCTGCCTGTACTTCTCAGCCCTTTGCCGCGAGGAACTCACCGAAACATGAATTAACCACCTGACAGGAGATGCAGCATGCACACAAACAACGTCAACGTCGCCACTTCAGAATCTTCCAAAACATGGGTTAACGGCCAAAAAATTTGCGTCAGCGCGAACGACCTGCGCACGCGCTGGCATGCCAGAGGGGAAGACGGCGTAAACGTCACGCCTGCTGAAGGGAAGCACTTCCCGGCGCGTAACGGCAGCTATGGCGTTGATGTGTTGCTGCTTGATGAAAACGAGGTGAACGCGCTGATTGAGGCGGGGCACAGGGCGCTGCCACGTCTGGCGGGTTCAGAGGGCGGCATGACGGCGCTGTACGACATGGGAGATAACGCTGCCGGGCGTTATCTCATTGCCAGTCGTGGCCAGGTCTTTTCTCGCACGGACTCTTTTCAGAAGGTCTGTCGGGAGTATATCCGCCGGGCTGCTGAGGTGCGGAATGAGGAAGTGCAGAAGTTTTTGGCGGCCTTCGACGCGGCAATGGAGGCAGGGCTTGACCATTACCAGGCCAGTGACGTTGCGCGCGGTTTTATCACGCTTGAAAAAGCCCTGAATCCTTAGCGTGGAAATCAGGAAACTGCCAGCGGCGATGATGCCGGACTTAACGAGATCCCTTTCTGAAACCGTGCGGCGGCCTGCCTTAACGGGGCGCGCTTTCATCATTACCTACTTAAGGAAAACTGAAATGAAAATGCAAAATACGCAGGCAGTGGTCATCGGTCAGGTTGTCAGTACGGTGCTTTACAATCGCGGTCGTGGGGTGGTGTTTGCCATCCACGGGGAGCAGAAATCAGCCTCAGTGGGATCGCTTTCGGGAATCGTTTCGTATGGTGGAAATGCCACCTTTGATATTGCTTTCGAGAGCGGGAAAATATCCCGGGGGTTGCCTGAAAGCATTCTGCACGGCAAACAGTGGAGCATATTCCCGGAAATAAAAACGGCTGAAGAAGTTATTCGCATCGTTGAACATGCGCAGTCAGAAGAGATCCGGGAGACACAGGAACGCGAGGCAGAGGAAAGGGAATATCGTGCTGAATGTGAACGCCTGAAAACAGCACCGGAATATTCAGGATTGTCGCAGGATAAAAAAGGAGCGGTGCAGGTAACAGGGAATATTCGTAAAGAACTGAAGGCGAAATTTCCAGGTGTTAAGTTTTCTGTTCGCAAACGCGGTTATGACAGCGTCAGCGTTAACTGGACCGACGGGCCGACGGAAGAGATGGTTAAAGAGATTACGAAGAAATACCGCGACAGTTATTTTGACGGCATGCAGGATATGTCTGTTTCCTGTTCGTCTCCATTCAATGAAATTTATGGCGGCGTGGGCTATGTATTTGTTGACCGCGATTACTCGGACGCGATGAAACAACAGGCTATCGGGATCCTTAAAATTAAGTACGATCACCTGCTTGATGGGGAAGAGGTATCTGTTGCCCGTTACAACTCTGGCGAACTGTATCGTATCCGCCCGGATTACTTTGGTCACGGTCATGGCATTCAGGGCGAAATAAATAAGATACTGGCGGTAACTACTGCTTAATTTTGGAGGAGCCGAAAGGCTCCTTTTTTTAACCTGAACGCTCTGATATAAATTCTGAGAAGCCCAGGTATAGTTAATTACACCGAAACTGTTGCTTAAAGAATTTTTGAATTTTTATTTTGTATCACGGGTTGCCCTTCTCCGGTATTGAACCGGCACGGGCAATTCTGCGCGGTGAAGTTCAGTGTTGTCTGAGGATTAACCGGCGCGCAGAAGTGGTTAACTGTTCTCTCGTCTTCATGACAACGGAATAACTGGCATCATCCCACAGGCACGCGAGGGATTTTCCCTGCCTTGATGCCTTTATAATGTCCGTCGATGATCATCGCGTAGTTATAGCGATTCTTGATCGTTACCGGAATGTTCTTCATTCCGGCATTGTACATTCCGACCGCCAGCCACGTGGTGCCGTACTGATTGAAGTTGCGCCTCAGCAGCATCGCCCCGATGTAAATATTCAGGCACGGATCTGAAAGCAGCTTTTCTTTGCTCAGTCCCGGATATTCTTTCTGTAATCTTCGCATGGTTACCGAGTTAATCTGCATGATACCGTAATCACTACTTCCCGGCTTCCCGTCATCAGACTTGTTGGTATTAATAGCCGTCGGGTTGTAGTGTGATTCCTGCCAGGCGATAGCCCGAAGATAATCCGGATCAATGGAATACCATTCACCTGCTTTAATAAAACAGTCCGCTTTCACGCTGGTCGGGATAATGCCTGTAACCAGCAGGGCAGCAGCGTACCAAAATAGTCGCATTGCGGCTCCGGTTTTGAAAAGGTCGGGTAGGTTGTTGCTCTCAATAATATCATAAGAAAGTGATTTTTACACACCACTCGCAAATTTATATTTGTCTGATTATTCATTTAATAACAGAGAGTTAGCGATATTTTGTAGAAAATTTAAGCTGATGGTCACTTACCAGATGGTAACCCTCTGGAATCCAGAAGGTTTTTTAAAGGTAACCAAAGAGTTTGTTATATTTATATCAATAGTTTAGGCTAATAATACGTTAGCTGGTTTCCACAAGGTTACCCACTTTAAGATGGGTTGTTACCTGATGGTTACCCAAAAAATCCGACGTTACTCTTGCCAGACACACTGGTCTGATGTGCTATTTTCAAGCCTAAATAAAAATGAGTGTGAGAATTAAATATGAATGACGAGAATTCAGGTAAACGCAACCGAGTAAATCTTACGATTCCCTACTCCCTTTTAGAAAAAATAGACGGGCACGTGGAAAAAAAGCTGGAAGACGGTGAGTCGCGCGATACAGCGAACCGATCGGCATTCGTGATGGAAATGTTCAAGCTCGGCCTTCGGGTTTATGAAAATAAAATCAACAAAGATGCTTCAGAGAAAACACTGGACCAGAAGCTGGAATTCATTGCTAAAAACGTTCTCGTCAGCGGTTTTATCACTGACGCTATCTTCGGCATCCAGAAGGAAACGGTCGATGCCAGTAAGGTTATTAAAAATGAAATGGTTCTTGATCCGGAATGGGTTAAGGCAGTGAACGAACGCGTGGCCGGAAAATTGCAGGAATACTTTAAATAATCCTTTTTATGTCTGGTGCCTTCTCTCCGGCACCAGATTAGCCTGGTCAGTTATCATCACTGTTTTCCACATCGTCATCCTTTTCACGCAATGCTTCCGTTTCTCTCTTCTGTGCTTCCCGTATATAGCGGCGCAGGGTCAGTGCATTAATGCCGTACTGGGTGTAAATCTGTTTTCGCGTGTGCCCGTCGATTAACACGGCATTGACGGCCTGATCGCGGTCGCGTTTTGAAAGCGGGTTTCGGTTATCGTATTTCACTCGCTTTTCCTTAATGTCAGGCGAATGTTTCTTTTCCTTCCAGGCGTCTTTCACGGTGGATACCGTGACGCCAAGAATTTCTGCCGTCTGCTGCAGCGTTTTTCCCTGCACGCGCAGGCGGATGATGTTTTCTTTTAATTCAGCCTGAACAGGCCGGTAATCCTCACGCGTGCCGATATGTTTAATCAGCGTCTCTGCGGTAATGCCGTATTCGGCGAGGATATCTTTTCTGAGCGCACCCGCACTTAATTTTCGCTTAATGTCTTCGGCATCATCGGGCGTCAGTTTTTTTTCCCGTTCCCGGGGTGTTAACGATTTTCCATCACGTTCCGCGATTTTCCTGACCGCGTAGTACACGGCAGCGCGGGTAATGCTGAAGGTTTTTTCAATCTCCTCAACCGTTATTTTTGGCTCCGCGTGATACATGGCCGAGATTAACTCCCACTGTTTCCAGCGCAGTTCCATCGCCGAGGTTCCCTTGCGGGATTTAATCAGGTTGTAAACGTAGCCTTCAGAACACTTCTGTTCTTCGCAGATATCCCTGACGCGCCAGCCCAGCGTGACGCGCGCCATGACTTTATCGGGATCGGGTCCGCCTTTTCTTTTTCTCGGCTTTGAAGTTGGTGTGTCTTTTAATGCCGGAGCGGGCAGCGCCGATATTACCTGAGGGGCGTCCTGTTTAATTTCAGGCTCTGCCACCGGCTCGATGAAGACCGATTTCTTCAGGCTGTTATTTAATTTACGCGCCAGCCAGAGGTTCACCGCCGGGCGGCTTAGTGGGGTGACCAAATCCCGGTTGACCATTATCCAGGCATCAGGCACCACCGAGTCGGAATAGTAGGGATAAATAATCTTCCCGACGCGTTCTGCCAGGGTCTGCACCTGAGAGGAGTGGACATATTTACTCATCACAGAAATGAAGGGGTAGGTGACGACCTGGCAGGCGTAGTAGCGACCTTCCGGGGTGTTGACCTCAATCCAGCCGGGATCGCGCATATAGCGCTGGAGCGCCTCGTTCAGAAGATTACTTAAGGCCGCCTCATCATTTGTCCTAAAAATCTTAGCGGTAACGCCCGCCGGATCGGCGATATGCACAACCAAATCGGCAACATCAGCCATGATTTCTCATTTCCATTCAATCAGTTAGTGACTTAAGTGAAATTTCTCACCCTGACGATAAATTAAATTGATCAGTAAGATCAATAACTTATATTGAAGTGGGCGATCCGGGAGCGTAAAAAAACGTCAGCCAGTTAAGAAACCGTAAGGTTCTGTTTCAATCCCACAGATATGTAAAGGAGGCGTAATCAGAAAGAACAAAAAATTGACTTAAGTCCGTCAGGACAGTGACAAACGATAGTTCAACCGACTGATCATTATATCCCTAACTGAGGAAAAAACCTATGAAGGGCTCTCTCTCTTCGTCTGTAACTTACTGCCGCAAGGCAGGGGCGGTAGCGTGGAAAAAACTGAGTACCACCGCGCTGCTTTCTGCACTGGCGATCCTGGCTGTTTCTGTGATGCCCGCCCACGCTCAGGACTACTTCGCCGGGGCCAAAACTGATGTTACGGATACGTTCGGCGGCAACTCCGCTGTCGTTTATATCCTTTATGTTATTGAGATTGCTTTCATCGCTTTCACGTACATCAAAACCAAGAATCTGGCGCTGTTCGGCAGCATCGCGGCGCTGCTGGTTTTCGTGAACGTTGCCTTCAACGTCATTCCGGCTTAAAGGCTGCTTATGGATAAACGTGACCGGTATACCTGTGCGGCTACGTTTTCCGAGCAAAAGCGGTTCGTGGGGCTGCCACCTGATGAGTTCTGCCTGTATGTGCCACTGGCACTGCTGGCCATCTTTCTCAACATGTGGGTGTTTGGCCCCACGCTCTTAGCCGCCGTGGTTGGAATAC
>NZ_CAJCKS010000210.1:0-7360 GCF_903970985.1 Pantoea sp. ME81
CCTGATTGTTGAGCCTCTTTCCGGATCTGCGGGGGCGATTATCCCACCGGTTGGCTATCTGCAACGCTTGCGTGAAATCTGCACCCAGCACGATATTTTACTGATCTTCGATGAGGTCATTACCGGTTTTGGCCGCATGGGCCGCTGGAGCGGCGCTGAGTATTTTGGCGTCACGCCCGATATCCTCAATTTCGCCAAGCAGATCACCAATGGCGCGGTGCCGCTGGGTGGCGTGGTCGCCAGCAGCGAAATCTACCACACCTTTATGGCGCAAAAACTGCCAGAACACGCGGTGGAATTTGCTCACGGCTACACCTACTCTGCCCATCCGGTGGCCTGTGCGGCGGGCCTGGCGACGCTGGAGTTACTGGAACATGACGCGCTGATTGCGCAATCCGCCGAGCTGGCACCGCATTTTGCCCATGCACTGCATGCGCTGCGTGATTGCCCGAACGTCATCGATATCCGCAACTGCGGTCTGGTGGGAGCCATCCAGCTTGCGCCTCGCAGCGGCGATGCCACCATTCGGCCGTTTGAAGCGGGCATGGCGCTGTGGAAAGCCGGTTTTTATGTGCGCTTTGGTGCCGATACACTGCAGTTTGGCCCGATGTTCAATACACAGCCTGCCGAGTTGGATCGCTTGTTTGACGCTGTAGGTGAGACGTTGCATCACATAGCGTGATGGCACAGTGCCCGCGCAGAGAACGGATTAATCAAAGCTGCGGGCGGCAAATCTCCAAAAGGCGTCCAGCGCGGGGGAAACTTCCCGGCCCGCAGCGCGAACCAAACCAAAACGCCTCACCGTGAGCGGTTGGATTGGCATGGCAATAACGCCTGTCATGTTATCGGGTAACGTGGATTCCGGCACTATTGCCATACCCATACCTTCTTTCACCAGCGCGCATGCGCTGGCCCAATCTCGCACCGTAATTCGCACATCGGTCAAGGCTAGTCCTGCCTCTTCCACCAGGCTCCCGCCATTCACTTTGCAACCCCCGGTTGCCAGAATGAAAGGCTGTTGTTGGAGTTCCTGTAATGTCATACCCGCGCGGTGGCTGCGTGCCAGTTTATGCTGAGCAGGCAGTAGCGCCATCCAGCGATCTTGCCCGAGCAGGATGGCGTTATCTTCCAGCCGAGGATTTAATACCACGCCCACATCCACCTCATCACGCTGCAGCCAGGTGACGACCTCCTCGTCACTGCCCTCAATAACATTCAAATTGATGCCGGGGAAATCGTGCGCGAACTGCTTTATCAAATCAGGCAATAAGACTGAGACCACCGAAGGAAAGCACGCCAACCGCACGCGCCCCTGGTCCAGACCCCGCGCCTGGTGAGCCAGGGAACGAATAGCGTCTAAGTGATCAAGCATTTGCTGCGCCTGTTGCACCACTTCACGGCCTACCTCCGTCAGCGAGATGGCGATGCGGCTGCGATGGATCAACGTGACGCCGAGGGATTTTTCGAGTTGCGTAATGGCCTGGCTGGCGGCCGATTGCGTCATGCCAATTGCGGCCGCCGCACGGGTTAAGTTCTCGTGCGCGGTGACCGCGACTAAAAGTCGCCAATGGGTAAGATTCATCATGTCAGTAGCTCAGCTAATGATGAGGTAATTAAACATTAATTTTACTGACAACATGCGCGTAAGCAAGATGCATGCAGACAACAGCAACCGGGATTTTCGATGAAACTTTATTTTGCCCCTGATACCTGTTCACTGGCGCCACATATCGTTCTGCGTGAACTGGCACTGCCTTTCACGTTGGTTCGTGTCAACAACCAGTCAAAAAAGACCGAAGACGGAGAGGATTTTTATTACATCAATCCCAAGGGTTATGTCGCTGCGCTGGAGATGGATGAGGGTTCGATCCTGACGGAAGGCCCGGCGATTTTGTTGTACCTCGCCAGTTTACAACCCTCCGCACCGCTATGCGTGGCGCCCGGCGGAATGGATTACATCAGGCTGCTGGAGTGGCTCAATTTTCTTGCCACTGAACTGCATGCGGGTATGGCGCCGCTGTTTAATCGCGCATTACCCCAGCAGGTACGTGAGGGATTTGAACAGCGCCTTTTCCAACGTTTTGCATATTTAGAACATACGTTAAGGCCAGGGCTGTTTTTGCAGGGCGAAACGATCGGTTTGGCCGATATTTATCTGTACGTTCTCTGTGGATGGTGCAAATTTTTCGCGATTGATTTAACACAATGGCCGACCCTGCAAGCGCATTTTCAGCGTATTCATGCGCGACCAGCCGTGCAAGCGGCCCTTTTGGCGGAGCAATAATTGATGCGTTTCTACATATAATCCAACATCTTCTTCATACTCTCTGCCGATTCTTCTGATTCAATACCTTTTTGCATTCAGTCTGGATCGGCCATGCTCCGTCGCCACTTTCTTACCGGTTTACTGCTCTCCCCCTTTGCTGCGCGCAGCGGCTTTAGCCTGGCCGCTTCCGCGGCAAAACCCGCACAGGTATTGCCCTTGTGGCCAAAACAACCGCCTGGTGGCGGTGGACCTTTAGGGGCGATGACGTTTAGTGCCAAAGGCGCGCAGCGGAATATTGCCATGCCGACGCTCACCGTCTTCAAGCCTGTTCAGCCGAAGGGACGCGCCGTACTGATTGCGGCTGGCGGCGGCTATACGCGTATCGAAATGGGCAAAGAAGCCTGGCCCGCTGCCGCGTGGCTGGCGGCTCAAGGCTACACAGCGTATGTGCTGAGTTATCGCCTGCCGCAGGAAGGCTGGAAAGATGGCGCGTTAGTGTCACTTCAGGATGCACAGCGCGCACTACGTATCGTGCGTCACCGTGAGAACAATGTCAGCGTATTGGGCTTTTCGGCTGGCGGGCACCTGCTGGGAATGGCGGCGAACCGCGCGGACTTTCACGCTTATCAGGCCAGTGATGCAATGGACAATCTCCCCGCAACGGCCGACCGTGCCGCGCTGATCTATCCCATCATTACGCTTGAGCCACCTTATGAACACACCTCCACGCATAAAGTGTTGGTCGGGAAAGACGCATCACTCAGTGCGGATACCGCCTGGTCGGTTCAATCCTACGTTAATCCGCAATCACCGCCGTTTTTCCTGGTTCAGGCCGAAGACGATCCTGTTTCCGATCCGCACAATACTTTGATCATGGCTGCCGCGTGTAAGGAACAGCATGTGCCGGTTGAGATGCATCGCTATCCCAGCGGGGGGCATGGTTTTGGATTAGGTAAGCCCGGCACACAAACGACTGAGTGGCCGGGACATTATCTGCAATGGTTAAACGCTTAACGTGGCGGAAGGTTGAGCCAGGCCCGCCAGCAACGTCTCCGAACTGGCCACCGCACCAAAAATACCGCCCTGCATGTGAATCATGCTTAGTGCCGCTTCGTGATGTTTTAGCTCGGTCGCGGCGCAGCAATCGGACAGTACCAGACATTCGAAGCCGCGATCGTTGGCTTCGCGCAGCGTGGTATGCACACAGACATCGGTGGTAATACCCGAGATGATAAGATTACGCATCCCCCTACTGCGCAGGATCAGTTCAAGATCGGTGGCATAAAAAGAGCCTTTGCCTGGCTTATCAATGATGGTTTCACCCGCCAGTGGCGCCAGCTCCGGGATAATTTCCCAGCCCGGCTCACCGCGCACCAAAATGCGGCCACAGGGACCGGGCGCACCGATTTCCGCCTGCATCCGCTTTGAACGCCAGCGTTTATTGGCCGGCAAATCACTCAGGTCAGGACGATGGCCTTCACGCGTATGGATGATCGGGAAGCCTAACTCCCGCATGCGTGCCAGCACGCGCTGCAAAGGCGCTATCGGAGCGCGGGTCAGTGCGATGTCATACCCCATGCTATCGACGTAGCCGCCCTTGCCACAAAAATCGGTCTGCATATCGATAACGATCAGTGCGGTATCCGCAGGCGTACACCGCCCATCAAAGGGCCAGGGATAAGGTGTTGAATCAATGGTGAATTCAGGCATTTTTCTGCTCCATCAGGCTCGCTGCGTTTTCACGTTTCAGTTTGACAATCAAAGTGTAACTGGCAGCAGCCGTCACCAGGCCAATCACCGCTTCACCAAACTGCGGGAATTCAATGTGGGCAATCACCGCACACAAGCTGCCAATCGCCCAGGCGGCAAAAGCGCTACCGCGCAGACGACGGGTTTTGCGCTGCTCGCTGATTTTTGCCATGAAGATCAGGTCAACGATCATGACCGCACCAAACGGCGGTACCACGATGCCGAGCAAACTCAGCCACTCGAGGAAGTAAGACCAGACGCCCGCCAGCGCCAGTGCCCCGCCGATGGCGCCGAGGATCAACGTCCAGACTCGCATCTTGCTGCTGAACAGATGGCTAAAGCCAACGGCACCGTTGTACAAACAATGGGTACAAACCGAGCCGAGGTTAATGAAAACAAACAGGAAAGCGATGATGGAGAGTAACGTGCCATGATTCATCAGCATTGGCAGGAAGTTACCGCCATTATTGACCGGATCAACCGCCGCGCCCACCGCTACAATCACCACACCGAACAGATATGAGATGACGTTCGCCATAGGAAAGGCGGAAAACGCCGCGATAACCGCTGATTTGCCGTCTTTCGACCAACGGGTAAAATCCGCGGTCATGGTGCCCGAATCGGCGAATCCTGCCACCACCATCGTCACCGCCGTTCCCATGCTCATGGCGCCGACGGCACCAGTACTGCCTTTGAACTGAGTGATGGTGCTGAAATCGTGATCCTGCCCAATCAACCACAGTGCGACCAAACCGAGCACCACAAACAACGGTGCGGCAATCATGCCCAGGATCGACAACGCACGTACGCCGAGGAAGGTGACTCCGGTATACAGCACCATGGCGATAGCGGTCACCGCGAGTGCGTTCCAGCCAAAGGTTTGGTTAATGACTGTACCGGTTAAACCCGTTTGAAACGCATACCAGCCAATCACGACGGTCGAGAGAAAACCGGAAACGAGGATATAGCCTTTAGTGCCAAAGGTACGCTTTGCCTGCAGGGCGAAGTTCATCCCGGTGTTACCTGCAAACCAACTCAGTGCGCCAACATAAGCGAACAGCACCAGATTGCCGAGCAGGATGGCAATCAGCGCGGGCCAGAAACCCAAATGCCAGGTAATAATGCCACCAAACAACGCGTTGGTAAGGATCATCGGGAAACCGAACCAGACGGCTGATACCGACCGCGTCGAGTGACGGTGACTTAAAGGAACCGGCTCGTGTTCAAATTCCTGCTCCAGCGCAGGGGAGGATTTGTTACTCATGGGCAACTCCGATTAAGTCAGGATAAAGGTGATTCCACGGTTGGATGCGCTCGAAAGCGGCACTTGCCGCCAGCACCAGGCCATCGTCCAGATGACGACCCACGATTTGCAGACCAATCGGCAAGCCACTGGCGGTGAAGCCCGCAGGGATTGAGGCCGCCGGTTGGCCAGTGAAATTGAAGGGATAACAGAACGACAACCAATGATCGCTGCGCACCATGCGCCCATCGATGATTTCCGGTCCCTGCATGTTGAGCGGGAACGGCGGCACTGCCAGCGTTGGCGTCAACAGCAAGTCGTAACGCTGCATAAATCGCCACAGCTGATTGCAGATCTTCTTGCGTGCGGTATTGGCGTCGGTAAAGTGTTCAGCGCGCCATTCGCGTTGCAGCATGGCGCTCAGATGAGGTGACATGCGTGAGCCCAGTTCGCTTTGCATCTGACGCATGCCTGTGAGATCGCTTTCAAAGGCCACCAGCGCGGCAAAGGTGGCGCCTTCATCGGCAATCCCTGGATCAACCTCTTCTAATTCCGCCCCCAGTTCACGGGCGAAATGTCGAGCGGCCTTAGTGACAACGTCACGCACCTCTTTATCGACGGCGATGTAGCCAAAATCGACACTAAACGCAATGCGCAGCCCGTTTAAGGGTTTTTCCAGAGAGGAAATCCAGTTAACGTCGCTGCAGGGAATGGAGTGACGATCGCGCATATCCGGGCCTGCCATCACTGACATCATTAGTGCGCTGTCTCGCACCGTGCGTGTCAAGGGGCCAATATGCTCCAGTGATTCCCAGCTAGAGACGCCGGGAAAGCGTTCATCGCGGCAGCCGGGCCATAACGGCACCCGCCCCATCGAAGCCTTGAATCCATAAACGCCGCAGTGCGCCGCTGGAATACGCACCGATCCGCCGCCGTCACTGCCCAATGCCATCGGGCAAAGGCGAGCGGCGAGCGCTGCGCCGGATCCGGCACTGGAACCGCCGGGCGTTTTGCTCAAATCCCAGGGATTGCGCGGTGAAGGAAACAGCGGATTGTGCCCAACGCCGCTATAACCAAACTCGGGCGCAGTGGTTTTCCCCAGCAGCACAGCATCAGCAGCCAGCAGGCGCTCGACGGTGATGTCGTCATCTTCAGGAATGAAATCGGCATAGGCTGCCGAACCGGAGGTGGTTTTCACACCCGCCGTGCAAATGAGATCCTTAACCGCCAATGGCACACCCGCAAAAGCCCCCAGCGCTTCACCGCGTGCACGCTTCGCATCCACCACTGATGCCTGCTGTAACGCCAATTCGGGTGATGCCGTACAAAAAGCCCGAATCAGTGGTTCGCGTTTTTCCATACGATCCAACGCGGCTTGCGTTAATTCGCGGGCAGACACCTCGCCATTGCGGATCAGCGCTGCCAATGTAGTAGCATCCTCATCCAGTAAAGCCTCAAACATGATTCATCTCCCGATTTGGTCACTTAACGGGATTAATGCAGTTTGCGTGCCAGAAGGTGCCAACAATCAGCGGCGAGGAGATAGCGCCTGATGGGATACGGACTTGGATACAAGATCGAATACTTATGTTTCGTTTTAATGTATTAGGTTTAACAGGAAGCACAAAAATAGCGCAGCGATGCGCCATTTTGGTCATCACTGATGCAGGCTGCTTTCAGCGTTGCTAAATGTCACTGACTGGATAAACATCATCGGAAAATACAGCGCCACGTCATGCAGTTGTAACCTGCGTATTATTCGATTTTTAATTCAGTAAACATTTCATAAACGACATCACGAATAGGATAATACTTATCACAGATAAAATGAGAAATGTGTCAGGGTGAGCGAGGTTAAACAAAGTCTCATTTTCCATTCTTTTATCTGAGGGCGAACGGGTGAATTATTTCGACGTATCCATTCTGGCCGTAATTCAGGGGCTGGCGGAATTGCTGCCGGTTTCCAGCTCTGCACACGTCATTATGACCGAAAAGTTGTTGGGCCTTGACCCCGCGGCCCCGGACATGACGCTGTTGCTGGTGATGCTGCATACCGGCACGATGTTCGCGGTGATTGTTTACTTCTGGAATAACTGGCGGGA
>NZ_CAJCKS010000211.1:0-7270 GCF_903970985.1 Pantoea sp. ME81
CTACATCACCTTGCTGCTGGTGGCACGTCACCCGCAGGGGGAACCGCAGTTGATGGAGCCGGAAAAGTGCGAAGGCTGGCAGTGGTTTGCACCTGAAGCCTTGCCGCAGCCGCTGTTCGCGCCGCTGCGCACATGGATTGCTCGCGATGGCTTAGCCGCGTTGCAACATCTCGCACAGGTTACAGCGCGATAATCGCCTCAATCTCAACCTTCAGATCCGGTGAGAACAGCTGGCTAATTTGCACCAGCGAACTGGCGGGTAGATGCTCGCCATAATGCTTAAAGAGTACGGCCCGCAGATCATTAATCTGGGCAAAGGAGGTGATGAAAATGGTCACTTTAATCAGATGGCTCAGCGAGGTATTTTCGGAAGCCGCAATCAGGTGCAACTGCTGAAAGATAGCCTCAGCCTGTGAGGCAATATCGCCTTGCTGCGCGGGTGTGGCAAAGGCTGTTAAACCTGAAACATATAAGGTATCGCCATGCTTCACCGCGTGCACATAGGGCGCTTTCACTTCGCCCAGTTCCGGGTAATTTTTGCGTATTAACATCGATTGCTCCTTAATCCAGTTTTAACACCATCACCGTGACGTCCTCATCGGCGATATTTCGCTGTTCCACGTCCTGCCAGCCAAAGCGGCGATACAAGGCCTGTTGGTCAGGTGTATACAGCCAAAGTGCAGGGATCGATTTTGCTCGCGCTTCGGCAATCAGGCGGGTCACTAATGCACTGGCCAACCCTTTACCGCGATGTTCGCGGGCGGTGATCACTTCACCCAGCCAAAATTCACGCTCGGGGATATCACTCAATTCGTAATGGATGATGCTGGCGGTCGCCATTAACTCGCTTTCGTGCGTGGTGGCAAACAGCGTCATCGTTTGGGCATCAGCGGCATTGCGTGATTGCAGCCGCTGGCGGATCACATCGCGGTCATGCCAGTTAGGTAGCTCGGACCATTCGCGGTGTAGCATGTCAGCAATTTCATCATGGAAATGTGACATCTGGGCCAGACAGTGTATCTGCATCCATCATTCTTCAAGGCTAACAAAGGAGTCAAACAACATAACCGTTAACCTCGAAAGGAACCAGGCTATTTGCCTGGTTCTTATGCTTAGGTTGTCTGGTTGGCCACCGCCACCGCATCTTCCCCGGCGGGAATGCGCATCGGTGCGTTGGGATCGGTTGCCGCTTGCCATATCGCGGCGGCGACATCTTCGGCTTTGGTGGTGGGCTGCGGTTGGTGCATGCTTGCCATAATACCATCCAGCATCGGTTGATAAGCCTCGAGGAAGGTCTCTTCCATGCGCGGCATAGCGTTTTTGCCGAAATCGGTGGTGGGTGCCAGGCCCGGTAACACCAGTCGCACATTAACATTAAACGGCTGCAACTCCAGCGCCAGTGATTCGGTAAACGCATTGACGGCGGCTTTGCTGCCGGTATACACCGCCAGCAGCGGCAGGGATTTCAGCGTCACGGTGGACGTCACGTTGATCACCGTACCGCCGCGTTTGGCGCGGAACTGAGGCAGCACCGCCTGCGTCATGGCGATAGTGCCCAGCGTGTTAGTCTCAAACACTTCGCGTACCGTGGACATCGGCGTGCCTTCCAGTGAGGTCAGCACACCAATCCCGGCGTTGTTCACCAGTACGTCGATTTCGCCTGCGTCAGCGATTGCCCGTTTGATGCTTTCTGCATTAGAGACGTCCAGCGGCAATAAACGTAAATTTTCCGAAGTCGGGAATAGCTCGGGGCGAGGATGACGCATAGTGGCAATCACCTTCCAGCCGCGTTCCAGGAAATAGATCGCGGTGGCGTGTCCGAAGCCAGAAGAACAGCCGGTGATAAGGATCGTTTTCATCTTTCACTCCTGCATTGCATTGCATTGGGTAGATGCTCACTATAGAGTCAGTGAGATGGACTCACTACAATGCAAAGTCCATATTTCATTTGCAGGAGTCCATAATGATCGATCCCCTTGCTGAGATAGTGTCACTGCTGCAACCTCAGGCGGCCTTTTCCAAACGTGCACGCGCCAATGGTCGCTGGCGCGTCAATCGCAGTGAAACCGGACAGCCGTTTTACTGCCTGGTACTGGCTGGGCGCAGTCAATTGAAGATGAAAGGGCATGAACCCATCTCACTTGAGCAGGGCGATTTTGTCCTGATCCCAGCGGCGTGGGAGTTCTGCATGAGCAGTGCCGAGCCACCCGATGACGATGCGCCTGAAACACTACCCGAAATGCTTAGCCCCGGTGAATTCTGGATTGGCGATCAGCAGCAGCCTGCCGAAGTGCAAACGCTGATTGGCTATTGCCAGTTTGGTGCGCCTGACGCGGGATTGATCGTCTCGCTGTTACCCCAATTTATTCATATTCGCGGGGAGTCACGGCTGACCACACTGGTACAACTGGTGATGGATGAGTGTCGTGCGCAGCGTCCTGCTCGCCATGTGGTACTAGAACGCCTGCTGGAACTGCTGCTGATTGAGGCGCTGCGTTCGATGCCAATCTGTCATGCTTACCCTGGCGTGATGAGTGGTTTAGCCGACGAACGTCTGGCGGCGGCCATCCGCGACATGCACGCCAACCCGGCGCATCCGTGGACTGTGGCGCAATTAGCCAAAGTTTCCGCGCTATCCCGTTCGGCATTCTTTGTGCGTTTCCGCGCAGCAGTGGGCGTAGCGCCGATGGTTTATCTGCTCACCTGGCGCATGGCTTTGGCCAAAAATTTACTGCGTGGCAAAAATATGGCGGTAGCGGATGTCGCAGAACGCGTCGGCTATCGTTCCGCCAGCGCGTTTAGTGTGGCCTTCACCCGTTATGTGGGGCAACCGCCCGCATGGTTTGCCGCTCAACAGGAAATTTAGCGGAACAGCTTAAGATTGCCCGTCAAACCCGTAATTTTCTTTTTAGGGCCAATCAGACCAATCGCAACCAGCTCTATATGGTCACTGTGGGCGCTGGCAATCCGCTCGCCGTACTCCTCGTAAGTTTTGCAGGACTGCGCCAGCGCACTAAACGGCATCGCGAAGATCTCTGGGTCCGCGTTGCTTGCCTTTTGCAGTTCACGCAGATAGCCACCTTCCGCCAGCAGCACAGGCAGGGGAGCATAAATCACACCGGGATAGTTGAACCCATCTTCACTCTGCAAATCCGGGCCGACGATATGATCAATCAGCTTGCCAAAGCTGATGCCGATGACGCTGGCTGCATTCAGCGCCAGCCCGGTGGGTAACTGGTTGTCGATGATGAGTGTGCAGCGATGTTGATGAGGATCGAATTGCATGGGTAACTCCGTAAGCGACTGAGATAAAGCGCCATGGTGGCTGAGGTGAAAATTATGCGGCAGGCAGTGAGAAAAGTGCTTGCGGAGTTCATTGAAAAAAGCATTCATTAAGGATGAATATTCCTGTTTAACGCTATTAATGGAAAGGATTAACCTAAAATGAGTTTGAGCAAGACAGATATCCAAATACTGGAACATTTGCAGCGGGACGCACGTGTGACGAATCAGGATCTCGCGGATGCCATCGGCCTCTCTGCATCACCGACATGGCGCAAAGTGCGCAAACTGGAAGAGGATGAGGTGATTCAGGGCTATCGCGCCGTGCTCAATCGTAGAAAGATTGGCCTGAATGTAATGGTGTTTGTGCGTGTCACCATCGACAGCCATAGCGAAGCCGAAGCGCGTAAATTTGAAGCAGAAGTGACCGCGCTGGAAAATGTGGTCTCCTGCTACAGTATTGGCGGCGATGCAGACTTCCTATTGCAGGTGGTATCGGCAGATATGGATGCCTATGCGGACTTTGCGATGTCGGTGATTCGGCGATTGCCGGGTATTAAAGAGATGCAGAGTATGTTCGTGTTGAAGGAAGTGAAAGGGATGACGGGGTTGCCTTTACTGCCCTGATTTTACGGGTAATTATCCGTTTAAGTGGGTTACCGTAAAGAGAACAATGGCAACGGTGCCCAAGGATCGCGATATAACGCGGAGGTGAAATGAGCGTTCTGACAGCTGAAGAAGGTCTGCATTTTTTTGGGGTCGCTACGGGAAGCGACCCCAATGTTTTAAATTCCCAACGGTAACTGCCCGGTTACAATGGCCATCCCAATAAAGATAAAGAACATTGGAATTGACCATTTAAAGAATGTTTTTTGATAGTCACCAAAACTCATCTCGGTTCGGCTCATCAACAGGAAAAGCCATGGGACTGTTGGACTGGCATAACGTAATGCTTGTCCCATAAAAGAGGCGACGCCAATTTCAGTGGGAGTGATGCCAAACGACTGCGCAATCGGTGCAACAACCGGTAAAATACCAAAATAATAGGCATCTACTGGCAATGCATAACAAGCAATCGCACCAATAAATGAGAACAATAGTGCAGTATGACTTCCCATTGATTCTGGAATCAGACTCGCCATATGTTGTGCGACGGCTGCAGACATACCGCTGCCATTAAATATTCCGAGAAAACATCCAGCAGCGATGATTAATGATGAAACGGCGACGGCATCCCCGCCGTTTTCAATAATACGTGTGCGTTGATCGGCTGCCGAATAGTTGACTGTTAAAGCCAATGCAGTACCGACAAGGAAGACCATTGCACCACTTGCCCATCCCATGATTAATATCACCAATAATACAATCGTGAGTATTAAGTTAAATAAAAACAGTTTGGGACGTTTTAGTTCTTTGTCATGATTCTTAATGACGTTAACCATGTCATCGATTTGCTGAGGTGTGACAATGGCTTTTTTGCCTTTTTCATAACCTAAACGTTTACGCTCTTTTGTACCCATGACATAGGCCATGAAGAATACGTAAATAAATGAAACACCCAGTATGGGCAGTATGGCTACGAAAAGGGTATTGACCTCAAGATGAAGCACTGCGGCTGCACGCGCCAGAGGGCCGCCCCAGGGTAGGCAGTTGCCCAGCCCACAAGGCAGAATAATCAACATGGCAAGATTGGAGAGTTTCATACCCATTTGTTTAAATAGGGGTATAAAAGCCGTGGTGATGATAAGAATAGTTGTGGTTCCATCCCCATCTAAGGTAACGACTGAAGAGGTAAAGGCAGTGACCAGGATAATCTTCAGCGGATCACCATTAGCTTTGCGAATGAGATAAGTACAAAGCGGATCAAACAAGCCGACGTTCATCATTAAGCTGAAATAAAGAACGGCAAATAGAATCATTATTGTCGGATTGACTGTCCCCAATGAGATTTTCCCACTCTCATTCTGAGAATAGAATAACCCTTCTTTCATCCAGGTGAGCAGTTTATCTAAAGGGATTCCGCTGCTCAGGCAAAGTACAACGCCCACACAGAGTGAAACCACAATTAGTCCAGTGAAGGGTGAGAGTTTTTGTTTTATCACGAGGATAAGAAATGCTGCGATCAGCACGTAGCCTAGAATCGTTACCATCTAAGCGTCTCCATAATTTCATTTTTTATAATGTGTAGGGTACGATGTTTTAGAATTACTTTTGTTCTGCCAGCAATTCCGTTACCCACGAGGGGGCGAGGTTAGGTAGCGGCAAATTATCTTCTCGACAGCGTGCATATTCATGAATAGCAGCGCGTCTCTCATCTTCATACGCGGCCTTTTTTTCTGCGATGGTTAAAACTGCTTCCACCTGATCGCGAGGAATAACCGTTACACCATCGCAATCACCCACAATCAGATCACCGGGAACCACTTCAACGCCGGCACATTGAACTACTGTGTTGATTTTTCCGGGGCCGCGTTTAATGGGGCTGCGCTGCATAATGCCACGTGAATAAACGGGGATGGTCAATTCAGCAAGTCCGGTCTTATCGCGCACATATCCATCCATCACTACGCCACTCAGTCCAACGGCTTGTGCGGCACCCACCAGTAGATCGCCAATATAGGCGCGTTCAGGATAATTTTTACCGGCAATGACCAGCACATAGCCAGGCTGCGACTGATAAATCGCGACATGGATCGGGAAATTATCGCCATCCTCGGTGTCTACCGTGCATGCCGTGCCGACCATGACTTTGCGGTCATCAAGTGGGTTAAGACCGGCATCCATGCAGCCGTTACGTGGAATGTCCAGGCTTTGCATGCCATCACATAATAACGCCGGGCTCAATGCGCGAGCACGATCCAGCAATGATTGAGGGATAAGTTCGGGTAAGGCTTTATAAGCAGTCATGATTATCTCCATTAGTGTGTTTCACCAGTATTCGGATCGCGTCCTGGTAAGGCATATCGCTGCCGTTCGCGCCGAGAAGGCTTTTCCAGTCATCTTTAGCCAACCAATCTAGCTTTCGTTGTGTGGCTTCAGTCATTTCGCTATTAACGCCGACCCCTTGTAATGTGGCTAAAGCATCACGCATTTCGGCACTGCGGCGGGCAGCATGAATAAAAGTGCGGGCAGTGAAGGTGTTGGCGAGTTGCTGAATAGTTTTACCCTCCAACGATTCAGCCAGTGATGCAGCGAGGGTATCTACGACGCCAAATTTCTCTGCACCCTGAAAAGCTTCAATGAAGAGCTGTGGTAAGCCTTTCATGACAACACTCTTCAGCATTTTGATAGCAGAGGCTGCTCCTGCTTCTCCATTCAGAATGCTAAGGCGCATGCCATAGACACCGAAAGTTCCATGAAAGCTGTCAGCACCATCGCCGGCGAGCAGCATAGGGACACGATGTTGATTGCCCGGAACGGTGCCCATTACTGCAGCATCGCAAAAGCGAATGCCGTGCTGTTTTGCGAGAGCAGCAATATCTTGCTTAACGGTGGGTGCGGACGAGTTCATATCAACATAAACCTGGTTAGCACGCAGGCGTGGGATGAGTTGTTTTGCGATAGACAAAGCGCTTGTCGCGCTCGTCAGGCACAGAATAAAACGCGCATTGATGCGACTGACATCCTCCGATGAGTCCAGTAGTGTCACTTTCGTATCTTGAGCGCGTTGCTGAATCTGTGGCCCGAAAAGCGGATGATTGGATTGCACATCATAGGCTGCCATCTCCAATTTTGCGCCCGAACTATGCAAACCACTTGCTATCTGCCATGCGGCTTCACCAAAACCAATAAATACTAAATCCATACAACATTCCTTTTCGTGGTCAGTAAGGGGATGGGGCAAGGAACGTGCCAGAAGAAGAGGAGTGGAAAGGAAAAAAGCATGTTGATAATTTTTATTGAGAATATTCAGCAATATACCGTGTTAAATAATTGTGTTTATTAAGTTTTAATTATGTTGACCTGGATCGCATATCGATCTCGTGGA